>JAUWWP010000280.1 GCA_030616835.1 Deltaproteobacteria bacterium
ATTAACGGAAAAAGGAGGGAGGAGAATGAAGAGCTTGAAGGAAGTGGTGAAGATGGGCAAGACCAAGGAGACCGCGGAGCGGGTAAAGACCTTGCTTGACCAGGGCGCGAGTCCCGAGTCGATCATGAGGGAGGCTCTGATCCCGGCCATGGACGAGGTGGGTGACCTCTTCCAGAAAGGTGAGTACTTTGTGCCCGAGATGCTGGTGGCGGCCAGGGCCATGCAGCACGGCCTTGAGATATTGAAACCGCAGTTAATCCAGAGCGGGGTCGAGCCTATGGGCAGGGTGGTCATGGGCACGGTTAAGGGCGACCTCCATGACATCGGCAAGAAGCTGGTAACCATAGCCCTGGAGGGCGCGGGCTTCGAGGTTATTGACCTGGGCAATGATGTCGCCCCCGAGAAGTTCGTGGAGGCCATCAAGGAGCATAAGCCCCAGGTGATCGGGCTTTCCGCGCTTCTCACCACTACCATGCTCGCCATGAAAGACACCATTGAGGCGATCAAGAGCGCTGGTCTCCGCGACCAGGTCAAGGTCATGATCGGCGGCGCACCCGTCCGCCAGGAGTTCGCGGACGAGATCGGGGCCGACTTCTACGGACCGGACTCAACCTCGGGCCGGAACTTCGCCAGGGATGTGGTAAGCAAAGAGGCTTGATAGGTATCGAACTATGGCAAGAGCATAATTTGTCCTGAGCCCCGATGGCCATCGGGGTCGAAGGAAGCCCAGCCGAAGGGCCTGTCGAAGGAATGGAGGAAGCACAATGACAAGGGTTTCATTCCCGGACGATTTTCTCTGGGGCACGGCCGCAGCCTCATACCAGATCGAGGGCGCCTGGGACGAGGACGGAAAGGGCGAGTCCATCTGGGACCGGTTTACCCACACCTCGAGCAAGATCAAGCACGGAGACACCGGCGATGTCGCCTGCGACCACTACCACCGCTTTCAGGAAGATGTGGCCCTCATGCGCGAGCTCAAGTTCAAGGCCTATCGCTTTTCCATCTCCTGGCCCCGGATCATGCCCCAGGGCAAGGGCAAGGTCAACCAGAAGGGACTGGACTTCTACTCCCGCCTGGTCGATGCCCTCCTCGACTCCGGCATCACCCCCCTGGTCACCCTCTACCACTGGGATCTCCCCCAGGCCCTCCAGGAAAAGGACGGATGGGCCAATCGGGACATCGCCAGGTGGTTCGGGGATTACGCCTCAATAACCGCCAGGCACTTAGGTAATCGGGTCAAGCTGTGGACCACCATGAACGAGCCGCAGATCTTCTCCACCCTGGGATACCTCATCGGCGAGCACGCCCCCGGCATCATCGACCCCCTCAAGTACTTTCCTGTCTCCCACCATATCAACCTGGCTCACGCCGAGGGGGTAGTCGCCATCCGGGCTGAATCTTCCACCGCCCAGGTCGGCACCGTGCTCCAGCTCCCGCCCATCTATCCCCGGACCGACTCTGAACAGGATCAAAGGGCCGCCCGGATCATGGACGGCCTCTTAAACCGCTGGTATGCCGAGCCGGTGCTGATCGGTAGTTACCCCGAAGACATGCTCGAAATACTTAAACCCCTGAACCTGCCCATCGAGGAGGGGGATCTCGAACGCATCCACCAGCCCCTCGACTTCGTCGGCCTCAATTGCTATACCCGGATCTTCGTCCATCATGATAAAAATGTGCCCATGCTCGAGGCCATGATTGACCTTGAGCACCGGCTACCGGACGCCCGGTATACCGCTATGGGCTGGGAGATATACCCTCCTGCCCTTTATGAGTCACTCATGCGCTTCAAGAACGAGTGGGGAGACCCGCCGGTGTATGTGACCGAGAACGGCGCGGCCTTCGACGACGAGGTCGTGAACGGGGAGGTGGACGATCAACCGAGGATTGACTACCTCAAGGGGTATCTGCGCGAGGTTCGCCGGGCCCTGGACGAGGGCATCAAGGTCAAGGGCTACTTCCTCTGGTCATTCATGGACAACTTCGAGTGGGCCTTTGGCTATACCAAGCGCTTCGGTATCGTCCACATTGACCTCAACACCCAGAAGCGCACGCCCAAGAAAAGCGCCCTCTGGTACCGGGAGCTGAGCGAGAACGGAGGGTTTGAGCTGTAATAGCAAGTCCAAAAATCATAGCCCTAATAGGTGACTATTCCCCCTGTCCTTCGTAGCTTTAGCGAAGTAGGACCAGTCCTTCGTAGTCCCGCGTTCACGCGGGACGAAGTAGGGTGCCATTCCCTGCCTAATATGGCCAGCGCCCGTTTTAATTCAAAATTAAAACTGCGATATAATTTGCTACCATTAAAATGTCCCATGTCAAGGGCTAACCCCATTCACTTTCCAAATAAGTTGTTAATATACCAATAATTTGGGTGTTTACGCATAATCTGGGATAAAGAGTTTAAATCCACAGCTCAGTGTTACCTATATAGTCAGTTAGGACAGTTGGTTGACATTACTTTCAACATATTCTATCCTGAATTTCTGGAAGGGATCAAAATGGTAAGGAGATATAGCGTCTCAAACAATCAGGTCCCATACTCTGGTGAATGAAACTAAATGGAGTGTTAGGGGATGGCAGATGAAGTAGAGATCGGACACGAGTTCTGGGAGGTGAACGGGATACGGATGCATGTGGCTACGGCCGGGTCCGGGCCTCCCGTCATCCTCCTGCACGGCTTCCCGGAACTCTGGTACTCATGGCGGCACTTGATCCCGCGACTTGCGGAAAACTTTCGCGTTATCGCTCCCGACCTGCGCGGGTACGGGAGGACCGAGATCCCGGATCAAGGCTATGATCTTGACACTCTGGGTCAGGATGTTCTCGGCCTCATTGATCAGGCAGGAGGGAAGGCCGTCCTGGTCGGCCATGACTGGGGCGGTGTGATCGGCTGGCATGTCGCGGCTGCTTATCCGGAAAAGGTCGGTACCTATGTGGCGGTGGCCGCGCCTCACCCGGCCCGATACCTTGAGTTGCTCATAAGGAGTCCGCGCCAGTTTCTCATGAGTCTCTATGTATTCTTCTTCCAGATCCCGTTCATCCCGGAATTACTTCTTTCCGCCCGACGGGGCCGCATACCTGCGCGGCTCCTGAAAAAGACAACGGTAAAGAAGGGGGTTATCACGGACCAGGATATCGAGGTATACCGGGAGGCGTGGACTCTTGAATCCATGCGCGCGGGCATCAACTACTATCGGCAGTTGTCCCGGCGCCCGTTAAGGATTATTCGTTTTAATCGAGATCATAAGGTGGCCTGCCCGGTGTGCGTGGTCTGGGCCGATCGCGATCTGTTCCTTTCCCTTGCCCAGACCACGGGACTGGAAAAGTATTGCGAGAAGCCGCCTGAAGTCCAGGTAATCCGGCCTTGCGGCCACTGGATCCCCCAGGAGGCGCCAGACGAGCTCTACGAGATCATTATGAATTTTATTGCTAAGGCCGGTAATAGTTAATAATTGGAAAAGCTTGTTTCGCAATAAATCCGGAGGATGAATGTATGGCGGGATCAGAGGCGATGGTTACTATCAGAAACGCTATCCGGGGACCGGGAAATGAATTTACTTCCCGGTGGAAACAGGATGGCCGGCATATTATCGGTCATTTCTGCACCTATGTTCCTGCGGAATTGATTACCGCGGCAGGGATGTTGCCCGTTCGGATCAGGGGAGCGGGCAGCTCCGACAGCGGTCCTGCCGATGTTTATCTCAGCAGCAGGCTGTGCACCTACGTCCGGCACGCCACCGCACTCGCTCTCGAAGAAAAATACAGTTTCCTCGACGGCGAGATTGCCCTCAATACCTGCGACCATGTCCGCCGATGTCATGATGTGTGGGTAAAGAAAACCGAGATACCTTTCCATGGGTTTTTGTCCGTTCCGCGCAAACAGGGCGAGTATCTTTACCCGTGGTATGAAGAAGAAGTGGAAAACCTCAAAAACGGTCTCGAAGACCATTTCGGCGTAAAGATTACCCCCAATGATATTGCCGACGCAATTCATCTCCACAACGAGGTAAAAAAGCGGCTCATAAACCTTAATGAATTTCGACGCACCGATCCCCCGAAGCTTAAAGGTTCGGAGGCCCTGAGCATAGCGGTGGCCTCCCAGGTTATGCCCAGGAACGAATTCATCAAGCTCGTCGATGAATTTTTAGCCGAACTTAAAGACTCTCCGCCGCCCGATGAGAAACCGCGCGCAAGGGTTGTTGTGGTGGGCGGTGAACTCGACGAGCCGCGCTTCCTGGAGGTGA
>JAUWWP010000162.1 GCA_030616835.1 Deltaproteobacteria bacterium
ATATACAACTTTAACTCCGCCCCAATCGTAACCTACAGCGACATCACAGGGAGCTATACCGGAACCGGCAATATCAATGCTGACCCACTGTTTGTTGACCCCTCAGAGGGGAACTTTCATCTCCAGCCAACCTCCCCCTGCATCGATGCGGGAGACCCGGCCCCGGCCTATAACGACCCGGATGGATCACGCAACGACACGGGAGCCTACGGCGGGCAGAAGGCTATCTTCGACACCGACTATGACGGGATGGAGGACTGGTGGGAGGTATTGTGGGGATTTAACCCGCTGGATCCGTCGGACGCTTCCGAAGACCCGGACAGCGATAGTTACACCAACCTCGATGAGTTCAATAACGGCACTGATCCCTACATCTACACCTATCCCCAGGATGTCTGGTTCGTGGATACCGATGCCACCGGCGCCGGCACGGGCACCTCCTGGGAGGATGCTTTTACCGTTATTCAGGACGCGGTAGATGTGGCATCATGGGGCGAGATGATCTGGATGGCCGAGGGAACATACACATCCGGAACTACAGCGCCGGTGCTCACTATGAAGCGCGGCGTTAAGATATACGGCGGCTTTACCGGAACGGAGAGTAACTTTCCAGAACGCGGCGACCCGGCCGATCACCCGACTATCCTCGATGGCGAAGGCACCAGTTACCATCTTGTCCTCGGCGCCTCATATGCCCGCCTCGACGGCTTTACCATCACGGGCGGTAACGCCAACGGGGGCTGGCCTGACAACAACAATGGTGGTGGGATGTACAACGATAATGTGACTGGCCTCGTGGTGGCCAACTGCATCTTCAGCAACAATTCGGCCACCGACTGGGGCAGCGGGATGTTCAATGGCTGGTACTCCTCGCCCGAGATTACCAACTGTACCTTCAGCGACAACCAGGCCAACTTCGGCGGCGGGATGTACAACTGGTACTCCTCGCCAACAATGGCCAACTGCACCTTCCTCGGCAACTCGGCTAACATGCGCGGCGGCGGGATGTACAACAGTAACAATTCCTCGCCCACGATAACCAACTGCACCTTCATCGGCAACTCGGCCAATGATGATGGTGGCGGGATATCCAATGATCAATCCTCACCCACGATTACCAACTGCACCTTCGTTGGCAACTGGGTATGGAACGAGTGGGGCTACGGCGGCGGAATGTCCAACTGGAGCTCCTCACCCACAATTAACAACTGCATTATGTGGGATGACAACCCTGACGAGATATACAACTTTAACTCCGCCCCAATCGTAACCTACAGCGACATCAAAGGGAGCTATACCGGAACCGGCAATATCAATGGCGATCCCATGTTTACTAATGCCCCCAATTATTGGGATTTTACTATTACCGATGGAACAACCTCCACCATTGAGGTAGCTGACGTTACTCTATACAGCGTAAATGATATAATTGAGATCGAAAACGATGGCGTGGCTCGTACCGTATCATCGGCAATCGGTACAACCGTGACATTCAGTCCGGCACTGCCTTCACCCTCGACCGTGGGTATGCTCGTCGAAAACTGGGGTCCTGGCGCGACGAATCTGGATGAGGACTTCCATTTAAGTCAGCCTCCAGATCAGGGCTCCACCAGCCCCTGCGTTAATACCGGCAGCGATACCGCAACAAACCTTGGTCTAAACGACAAAACCACCTCTACTAATGGTGACCTTGATACCGGGCAGGTGGATATGGGATACCATTACCAACCATAGTAAATGCAAAGTGCAAAATTCAAAGTGAAAAGTGAAAAATGTAATTGTAGACTTCAATACCATATATTAATGTCAAATTACAAATCGCTAATGTTATTTTCTTAAAGCCTCCTTTAAAACAACAGGAGTTTTAAGTGGCTTTCAAACTCACTGAGCATGCAAAAGAAAGAGCCATTGAAAGAGGAACCACACAAGAAGAGATACAGATGGTTTTATCAGACGGGAAGGAAATTCAAGTAAAGGAAGGTAGAAAAGGTAAGGAAATGATCTTTGAGTATGGGAAAGAATGGCTCGGTAAAACCTACCCCCAGAAAAAGGTAAAAATAATATATATTGAGGAGGATAATGAAGTTGTAATTATTACAATTAAAGTATATTATGGTAAGTGGAGGTAAATTATGAGAATTACCTACGACCCCAAATACGATCTGCTTTACTTAAAAATCAGTGAAGCAGAAAAAGTTCTATGCAAAGAGGTGGATGAGGACATCACTTTTGATATAGATGCAGAAAGTAAATTAGTTGGCATTGAGATCCTTTCAGCATCAAAACATATAGATCTAGGTAGTTTGCTGCCTGTCGAGATAAAAAAAGAAGCACTGGGCCGACCATAAGCAAAAGCTAACCGCTGAGTTATTCCCCCCTCCCCTTTAATCCCCTCCCGCCTAGGGAGGGGATTATTTCGTTCCCCCTCACCTAACCTCTCCCCGAGGTGAGAGGAATCTTAAAGGGAAAAATGAATTCTAAATGTCAAATCCCAAAAGGGGAAATTGTTTCGTGTAATTTGTGAAATTCGTGGTTCAAATCCCCCTCACCTAGCCTACTTCGTCCGCCTGAGGCGGACTTCGAAGCCCGAGACCCTCTCCCCGATGGGGAGAGGAATTATGCAGACAGAACCAAATTACATAATAATTTGCGGGGCTGGAAAGCCCCGCCTATCCTCAATTATCCCCCTCCCCTTAATTCCCTCTCCGTTCCTTCGACCCCGATGCCCATCGGGGCTCAGAACAGGCAGGACAAGTTTAAGAGTTATCTGTCTGCGTGCCCTGCACTAAGCACAGGAAAGGCAGAAATTAGAAGCACCCTTTTTTCTCTTGTATCAAAGAGGCGAAGAACGAGATCTAAGGAATCAAGACTTTATGAGAGCCAAACATTTTTCCGCGGAGAGAACTTTAAATGGTAAGGCTGCTTGAGATGATAAAAAATGGCGGTTTTCTGTTACTAAGGCATCGGCCCCAACCCACTCGGTATAGGCGGCAATGAAGGCATCAGGAGATTTAAACCCTTGAGTTTCATATTTGGCACCTAATTCAAACGGAACTAAGAAATCTTCATCAATGGAGGTCAATGTATTAATGAACAAGATTAACTCACGAAAGGCATCTGGGGAGAGATTCTCCCTTACTTCTTCTACAATAAGTCGAGGAATCCGTATAGTGTGTCGGGATATTTCTTTCCTAAGGGTATCAAGTAATTTTTCGCAACTGGGTTTCTTAACCGGCCCTAAAGCAAAGATATACTCATTTGTGTCGAGCATGAATAACAAGTTTTTTCTCCCAAAGTCGCTCTCTGGTCTTTCGCAGTGTAGCAATAACCTCTTCTTCCGTCATTCCTTCAAACGGAGAAGGTCTTTGAGCCACAAGTTGCTTAATCTTTTTTAGATGTTTTCGAGCACGTTCTTTACGGCCTTGAGTAGAGTCTTTCATAGTTTCACCTCGCTAACAAATTATATAAATTTTAAACATTGATTGTCAATCGAAAGTGCTCTTTGGCAGAGAAATTAAAGTAAAATAATTATTGACAGAATAGAGCATAATAAGTAAGATTTCTTTTAATTAATGAAAAGGTCATCATAATTAAAGGGGGATAGGAGGGTAAAGATATGGATTCAATGACCTTATTATTTTTAGTATTAGCAGGTCTCTTGGCCCTGGGCTTTGCCGGATACTTTTTCGTGAGCGTGAAGAGAAAAGATGCGGGAACCGAGCGGATGCAGGAGCTTTCCGCAGCAATCCGGGAAGGAGCAATGGCATTCCTTTACCGGGAATACCGGACACTGGTTATCTTTGTTATTGTCGTGGCCGCCCTGCTCGCCTTTCTGATTCACCCCTATACCGGAGCGGCTTTCTTCATCGGAGCCATCTGCTCGGCACTGGCCGGGTATCTGGGAATGAGCTCGGCCACCAATGCCAATGCCCGGACCGCTAATGCGGCCAAGGAGAGTATCAGCAAGGCGCTGATGATCGCCTTTTCCGGCGGCGCGGTACTAGGGATGTCGGTGGTAGGTATCGGCCTGCTGGGCCTGAGTATCTCCTATTATGTTTTAGAGTATATATTTGATATCAATAAGGCGGTTGAGATAGTTGCCGGATTCGGGTTCGGTGCCAGCTCAATCGCCCTATTTGCCCGGGTGGGCGGGGGCATATACACCAAGGCGGCTGATGTCGGGGCCGACCTGGTGGGAAAGGTCGAGGCCGGCATCCCTGAGGACGACCCCCGGAACCCTGCAGTAATCGCCGATAATGTCGGGGATAATGTGGGGGATATTGCCGGGATGGGCGCTGACCTGTATGAATCCTATGTCAACTCCTTTATCGGCGCGATGACCATTGGCGTTATTCTCTTCGGAGTAAAGGGGGTGGTGCTTCCTCTGACCGTCGGGGCCGCCGGGATTGTGGCGTCGGCTATTGGAACCCTGTTTGTTAGACCAAGTAAGAAGGGAGGCGCGGATTATCAGGAACAGACAAAGAGTGCCCGCAGCACATTAAACCGGGGCACGATTATAACCGTGATCCTGGCCGTCATCGCAACTTATTTTTTGATAATAAAGACTAATTTAGCCCTGGCACCCTCCCAGAATTCACCGGAATTCTCCCAATTCGGCAATATGGGGATATTCTACGCAACGCTTGCCGGGCTGATCGCCGGCCTTTTAATCAGTGCAATCACCGAGTATTATACCTCCGACCGAAGAGCGCCGGTACAGGGCATTGTCCAGGCATCGCAAACCGGACCGGCCACCAACATTATTACCGGTCTTGCCCTCGGGATGTGGAGCACCGGGCTGCCGATTATTGTGGTCTGCATTGCCATCTTTTTGGCCCATTATTTTGCCGGTCTGTACGGGATCGCAATGGTTGCCGTTGGCCTGTTAGCGTCCCTGGGGATGATCCTTTCGGTAGATGGCTACGGACCGATCAGCGACAATGCGGCCGGTATTGCGGAGATGGCCGAGATGGGTGAGGAAACCCGGGCCCGGGCGGAGGCCCTCGATTCGGTGGGAAATACTACCGCTGCCATTGGCAAAGGGTTCGCTATCTGTGCCGCCGCCTTTACCGCCTTTGCCCTATTCTGGGCATATTCCCAGGTGGTCGGCCTTAAAAGTATCAGTATCGGTGATCCCCTGGTTCTGATCGGGCTCTTCATCGGAGGGATGCTCCCGTTTCTGTTCTGCGCCCGAACAATGAAGGCCGTAGGGAAGGCCGCTTCGGAAATGGTCAACGAAGTGAGACGGCAGTTCAGGGAGATCAAGGGTCTGATGGAGGGAAAGGCTAAGCCCGACCATAAGAAGTGTGTTGATATCAGTACCGTAACCGCCCTTAAGGAGATGGTAATTCCCAGCCTGCTGGCGGTGTTTACCCCGATCCTGGTGGGATTAGTCCTGGGAGCAGAGGCACTGGGAGGGCTACTGGCCGGGGCAATAGTAACCGGCTTTCTGCTGGCAGTTACCATGGCCAATTCCGGCGGTGCCTGGGATAATGCGAAAAAATACATCGAGGCCGGAAACCTGGGAGGTAAGGGCTCGGAGGCCCATAAGGCCGCGGTAGTGGGAGATACGGTTGGAGATCCCTTCAAAGATACCTCGGGACCATCCTTGAATATCCTAATAAAGCTTATGTCGGTCGTCGCCTTGGTCTGTGCCCCTCTGTTTTAGCCATATACAAAAGAGGGGACGTAATTAACATATTAACATTTCTATAATATCTTCTTGATTATCTTAG
The DNA here is from genome assembly GCA_030616835.1 of Deltaproteobacteria bacterium. Lineage (GTDB taxonomy): Bacteria > Desulfobacterota. The sequence goes on from JAUWWP010000162.1 coordinate 5,736, forward strand.
CTATCTCATCCTTAAATACCCACGCATAACACACACTACCCGCTCCTCCTCAAACACCCGACCCATCCGAGCCCGAAATCTTGATCGATCCTTATCATCCTGAAATATTGCCCCTCGCTCTATTCCCCGAACCATTACATAATGCAATACCCCAGGGGCATGTAATCTTCCCGTACGCGGTATAATTAAAAGCTAAACCAATTCACCCAAAAGTCAATTTATTAATTACGTCCCCTATTTCCCCTCGGGGCGAGCCGCGCAACCCAATAACGCCTGCCTGCCGTAGCACAAGGCTTTGCGGCACAGGCAGGAATAACCAATGGAGGTTTAGGTTAATAGAAGAATTCCGGTAAGCAATAAAACGAATTGGACTACCTTCCTAAAAGTGCTCTCATTGACTCGCGTATGTAAAATCTCCCCCACAACAATGCCGACCAGCAGCGCAGGTAATAACTTAATGGTTAGCATGGCGTTAGAATGCTCAAACGAACCGTACATGATATATGTGGTAAGCAGAGCCGAGTTGAGCAGCAGCCAAAGCATTGATAGGGTCGAACGAAAAGCGGCTTTGTCCGCGATTTGACGGCTCGAGTAATAAACAACCAGTGGTCCCCCGGAGGCGAAAATGCCGTGAATAAACCCGCCGAGCACTAAGAGCGCG
>JAUWWP010000526.1 GCA_030616835.1 Deltaproteobacteria bacterium
CTTTGTTGATTAATACACTCAACACATCCTGCCCGAAGGGGGCATCTACCGTTAGATTGGCAACGAGTAGGTCGAAGTAAGAGCCGCTGGCCATCATTCTCAATATATCTCCAGTTAGTCCGGTAACCCAGGCTTCATCGGGCATGATTGATACATCTACCGGGTTCCCGATCCAGTCCCACCACATCTCCGGAATCCTTCTTTTTATCTCTTCGCGAATATCGGGCGACAGCGGAGCTACATCAAAACCTGCTTCCTCCCATTCATCGGCAGAAAGCACGCTTTTACCACCGCCCCCTCCCACTATGCCAACCCTTGTCCCCAAAACCGGTGGCAGGAAGCAAAAGGTAACGACCAAATCCACCATCTCTTCCAGGGTTCGCGCCTGGATAGCTCCTGCCTGTCTTATGGCGGTCTCCCAGGTTTTCAAGGAACCAGCCAGAGAAGCGGTATGGGAAGCTGCTGCTCTACCCCCCGCGCTCCCCCTCCCGGCCTTAAGCACGATGACCGGCTTCGAGGAAGCCGCTTCCCGCAGGGCGGAAAGAAATCTTCTTCCGTCCTTTACCCCTTCAATATAGCTGGCGATTACCTCAGTCTCCGGATCTTTAATCAGGTACTGGAGAAAGTCGTTTTCGTCGAGATCCAGGGCATTCCCGTAGCTGATGACCTTACTGAAGCGGATACCTCGCAGGGATGCATAACGAACAAGCTCGGTAGCAGCCCCCCCACTTTGAAAAACAACACCCACAGAACCCGGCTCGGTGGGGAAGTCGTAGCCAAAAGAGAGCCCCTCCTTGGGATAGTAGATACCCATGCAATTAGGACCAATGAGGCGGATGCCAAGCCTCCTCGCCTCCCGCAGTATCTCCTTCTCCAGCTCAGCGGCATCCTCGAATCCGGTCTCACTCAAACGGCCGGTGAAAAAATGGATCACCTTTACCTCTTTCTGAGGACACTGGGCCAGCAGATCGAGCACCTTGGAAGCAGGAAGGCAACAGATTACAAAGTCAACCGAGCCGGGAACATCTTTAATACTAGGATAGGTTTTAAGGCCTAAAACCTCTTTTTGGTTGGGGTTTATGGGGTAAATTTGCCCGCGGTAGCCGTAATCTAAGAGGTGACGCAGATAAAAGTATCCCGCCGAGAAAGGGAGCTCCGAGGCTCCTACTACCGCGACGGAGCGGGGATGAAAGGCAGGCTCTAATTCATTCACAGAGGTAAGCATGCTCCTTTCGACGACCGAGAACAGCTATACCCTAACACCTAATAAGCTACATCTCATCTGGCACTACCACGATACGGTAATGCCAACGGGAACAGAATCCATAATATTTCTGCACCCATCCTTAGTAGTGGCCACCAAGGTGTGAGGACCTGCGGACACATCCAGGAAGGTGTAATCCCAGCTCCCTCCCTGAAGATCCGCTAAGAGACAGTCCTCCTGATCAAGGCTTACGCAGACCCAGAATATTCCTGAGTCGGGATCACTAACCGTTCCTTCTACGACTACGGTTGAACTATTCACGGTTGAGCCATCCGTGGGGGAGGTAATGCTAATTTGCGGCGGAGTCCGGTCCACCGTAAAGTCTATGTATTCACTGGTTCCGCTGTTACCGCTCCCGCATCCGTCAGTAGCGGTTGCCCACCAGGTTCCTGGTCCCTCGGGCACATCTGTAAAAGTTGCCGTCCAGGTATCGCCAGAAGTATTTTCTGCATCCCTGGAAGTGTAACCTTCAACTGTTATCAATACTGAAGCAACCCCGCTGCTATCAGTTGCATCTATTGACAGCTCTACCGGGCCATTATAGCACCTTTCCTGAACTTCAGGCACCAGGGCAAGAACCACAACTGTAGCTTCACCCTCCGTGACCTCTACTCCGGTAGCCTGGTTCGTCTCATAACCCGGAGCTGCCGCGGTCACGGTATAAATTGCGGTAGTCACATGTCTAATCAGGTAGCTCCCTCCGGGTTGGGTAAGGGTCGAATATCCACCACTATCAGTAGTAAC
>JAUWWP010000504.1 GCA_030616835.1 Deltaproteobacteria bacterium
ATGACAAAATAAAAGAAGAAAAATCTTTTGACATTTAGTCATTTGACATTCATTTGGTATTTGGATTTTGACATTTGGATTTAATTGCTTAACCACAATAAACCGAAATGAGCCTTAAAAAAGATACATTTACCATAGTTTTCGCTATCTTGGGCCTGGTAATAATCCTTTTTGTTCTTTTTCCCCTGGGAAAGATGATTTTCACCTCTGACCCGGGGGTCCTTTATCAGACTTTTATTGATAAGGAAGTCAGGGATTCTATCTGGCTTACCCTGTATGCTTCGCTGCTCGCCACCATATTTGCCTTCATCTTCGGGGTCCCTCTTGCCTATTTGCTGGCCAGAAAGGAGTTCTGGGGGAAAAGTATTATCGAGGGCTTGATTGACCTTCCGATAATAATTCCTCACATCGCGGCCGGGATTGCCCTCCTTTTCGTTTTTGGCAGGAGGTTTCTCGTCGGAAGGGCCTTCTCTTTTCTGGGCATTAGCTTTGTTAACGAGATCGGGGGAGTCGTTATTGCCATGATGTTCGTCAGCGTTCCCTTTCTGATCAATTCAGCCAAGGAGGGCTTTAAGAGCATTGACCCTCGCCTGGAGAATGTGGCCCGGACCCTGGGTGCCTCTTCCTGGGGAAGCTTCTGGAAGGTATCATTTCCCCTGGCTTCCCGGAGTATTCTCTCGGGAGGGATTATGATGTGGGCCCGGGGGATAAGCGAGTTCGGGGCAATTGTGATCCTGGCCTACCACCCGATGACTGCCTCGGTCCTAACATTTGAGAGATTTGAATCCTACGGGCTTGAATATTCGAGACCGGTTGCCGTTCTCCTGATTTTAATCTGCTTATCATTGTTCATCATTCTTCGAATGCTGGCGTCCGGAGATCGAAAGTTGTAAAATCCCCCTAACTCCCCCTTTAATAAAGGGGGACTTGGAAGGGAAAGATGATCGAGATAGAGAATTTATCACTGCCCGTGGGGAGATTCTCCCTTAAAGATATCAGCTTTCAGGTAGGGAAGGGGGAGTATTTTGTAATCTTGGGGCCGACTGGCTCCGGGAAAACCCTTCTTCTGGAGACTATTGCCGGAATCAGATTTCCGCAGACTGGAAGGATCTGGTTTGAGGGCAAGGAGGTAACCGGGTGCCCTCCGGCTGCGCGGGGAGTGGGATTCGTTTATCAGGACTATCTCCTGTTCCCCCATTTAACCGTGCAAAAGAACATTGAGTTTGGGCTCCGATGCCGGGGGATCTCCCGGAGAGAGATTAAAGAAAAGGTAAGCAGGATCTCCAATATTATTGGGATTGGAGAACTGCTTTCCCGATACTCAGAGACTCTAAGTGGGGGGGAAAAGCAGCGGGTAGCTCTGGCCCGGGCTTTGGCAATTGAACCCAGCATCTTGCTTCTTGATGAGCCGGTGAGTGCCCTCGATCCTTCCACTCAGTTTAGTATTTTAGAGGAGTTAAAGAAGATCCAGCAAAGACTTAAGCCTACAACTATCCATATAACTCATAATTTTGAAGAAGCCATCTTTCTTGCCGATCGGATTGGAGTAATAAAAGAAGGAAGAATAGTGCAGGTGGGTGAGATGGAGGAAGTCTTTCGACACCCGGCAACTGAATTCGTCGCCACCTTTGTCGGTGCGGAAAACCTTTTCGAGGGCGAGATTGTTCCCCCGAGTAGCCAGGAGCAGACTGAGACTGATGATGAGGTGCAACTAACTACTTTAGAAACAAGGGGGGTGAAGATCTCGGTGGTAACCGATCGTGCTGGCAGAGTTAGAGCTGCCCTTCGGCCCGAAGACATTATGGTAGCCCGGAGGCCGATTCACTCCAGTGCCCGCAACAACCTCCAGGGCACCGTCGTTGAGATAGCTCCCAAGGGAGCTCTGACGAAGATCACCGTTGATGCCGGGATTCCTTTTAAGGTTCTGCTGACCAGAAACTCCTTCGAGGAGATGGGTCTATCCTTAAAAGCCGAGGTCTGGCTGTCCTTCAAGGCCACCGCCGTTCATATATTTTAACCCAAACTCATTTCTACTCCAGATACAGGGAGGATTTTCGGTAGGTCTCAAGAGCTGACTTGAAGGCAACATTTAGAACCGCCGCCACGGGGACTGCCAGCAGGATGCCCAGAAATCCGAAGAACTCCCCCCCGATGAGCACGGCAATGATCACCCATACCGGGTGCAATCCCACCTTTTTCCCAACAATCCTGGGGCTGATTATCGA
>JAUWWP010000324.1 GCA_030616835.1 Deltaproteobacteria bacterium
CTTCCGGACCGGTTGGCGAATATCACATAAGAGCCATAGACCATGGCGTAGTAGGTAAGCATTGCGTTCCACAATTTACCCGATGACAGGTTCACACCGAGACCTCCTCGGGCACTGCTCACCGGAACAACGAAGATGTTGGCGTCGTCGCTGGCGGCTATGTAGGGCATTGATGGTTGCCAGAGGTCGTTACAGATCATGGTGGCGAAACGGAAGCGGCCAAAGCGCAAATCACAGAACTATCAACCCCACCGCTAATGAGGGCTCCGGTTTGCATACCAGCTACCAGGCGTTTTTGAATGCTGTTGCGAAGTCTTTCACGAATCCCCGGGATGGCGGCATCGGCCTTGGTAATTGTTGGTGGTTCGTCGGTTATCCTGGAATACCGCGAGAATCCGGTCTTTGAGTGGTACCAATGCCCCGGAGGAAACTCCTTGACCGTTTCGACAAAATTAACCAGTGCTTTAATCTCGGAGGCTAAATAGAAGTTGACATCGCTCGAGCCGTAATAGAGTGGCTTGATCCCAAGAGGATCGCGAGCGGCAAATACCTCGTCCCCGTCTTGGATGACAAAGCTGAACATACCGTCGAGGTGTTTGACGCAGTCCGTGCCCATTTCCTCATAGAGGCGAGTAATGGTTTCGAGATCGCGATCGGTTTCAAATGTGTCATCTTTAAGTTTGCGGCGGAGGATGTGGTGGTTGTATATCTCTCCATCACACACGATGGCACGAGTTCCATCTTGGTTGCGCACGGGCTGGGGGCCTCCGAACGGGGCGGGGGTTTTCATATTTGTGCAGCCGATGATGACATTATCGGCTGTGAGTAAGGCGTTTCCGTGCGGGCCTCTGTGCTTCAAAGTCTCAAGCATCGCATGCGCAGTGTCTTCCTCATGGCGAGCCCTCTTCCCTTGAATGGCTACAATTCCAGTCATGCTAATGTTGCTTCCCTAACAGGATACTTCAGTGATTCGATAGCCAGGCTGCAATTTCCCAAGAGAGGCTCCAAGGAACTATCTTTCATACCCCCCATATCAGGTCCTCTCACTTTGTACGAAAAAATTTCACATTCGTAATATTCGAACCCATCAAGTCTACTTAGCAAAGACACGATTGTCAAGTTATGTTTGCCGGGAGTTTCCTCAAAAATCGGCCGCAGAATTAAAATTTCTATTTAATTTCAAATGGTTGGATGAGATGGCAAGTGAAGGGGCCTTGCTAACATTTGCACTTTGAACTTTTTATTCAGCCTTCGTAGTCCGCCTTTCCACTTCGCCATAGGCACCCCATTTACCAACTCACCAATCCTCCTCATGCCGATTTAGTCAGCCATCAGTTGTCACTTGTCTTTAAGCTTTTCCAGTGAGATAAGGGAAATATAAGTCGTTTTTTACCCAAGAAAAGGTAGAAATATGAACAAAAAAGCTATGGATAAGCTATTGACCCTCCCGAAGCCCCGCTACGAGGCTGAGCTGCCCCTGGACATGATTGACCTCAACCCCTACCAGCCCCGGGACCCAATTGGGGAGGAGGATGTTGAGGGGATGAAGTCCTATATCCAGAGCGGCATCCTGGAGCCAGTAATTGTCCACCAGAAAGGGGACAAATTCGAGCTTGTTGCCGGCGAAAGGCGCCTCCGGGCGGCAAAGGCCCTGGGGATGAGCACGATTCCGGCGATGATCTACCTGGAACTTACCCCCGGGCAGGTCAAATTGATGTCCCTCCAGGAGAATCTGGGCCGAAAAGACCTTGATTGGCTGGAAATCGCCCGGGGATACCAGGCTTTGGTGGAGGAAGGACTGGCCCAGGAGCAAATTGCCGGCCTCGTGGGGGCGGATAAAACAACTGTAAGTAGGCGTCTTGCCCTACTGGGACTCCCTGAGGAGGTCAAAAAGTTGCGACGTCGCAACTTTTTGGAAGGCCATGCGGCCGTTTTGCTCCAGTTGGAGACCCCGGAGGAGCAGCTGGAGGCCTTCCGGGAGTGGCAAAAAGCGCCGGTTACGGTAAAATCCTTCCGTGCGGGAATGGGGGTCGAATGCGGGAATGGGGGTCGAATCTTTGATCTTGACAAATGAGCAAATGATGCCGCAGCTTGAATTTTGATTTAAACTGGCTTTGCCCTTATTTTAAATGTCAAGATCGTCCCCCTTTTTTGTCGGACCAAGCTAACCTCTTGATATAATTTAAATAACGTGTTAAAAATGGTGTGTTTTAAGTCTTAAATCCACCTTTTTGATAGCAAAAAGACAGTTTTAAGCAAGACCAGTAAAATTTTGGAAACTAAGGGACGTAATTAATAATTTGACTTTTGGTAGGATAGTTTTAGGAGAAATAGCAAAGATAATAAAGATAATTAAGGAGATGGTAGAGAAATGTTAATATATTAATTACGTCCCCTTTCCCTGTCGCTTGAGGAGTGTTTTAAATGACTGGAGAATTTCCTACAAGGTATGGCGGGTGCATGGAGCTTTCACAGTTGCCTTATTTCGAGACGGATGACAAAGGACAACTGGTAGCTCGTGGCGAAGATGTGGGAGAAGTGATTGATTTCCACACTCATCTTGGCTTGACTTTCGCCGTGGCGCCTAAATTGAATCTCAGATTAAAAACTCCCCGCGTCGATTACATGTTGCCCTATGATCACCCTTTTGACCTCGAGGAGTACTCGGCCCGGAGCTTTTCCCCGAAGGCCGCGAAAAAGGTAGTTTCCGAGTACCTCCGGTGTGCGTGGTCTTCGAGTGGCTTCGTACACACTCACACCATTCCGAATATACTGTGCGATATGGATCGCATGGGAGTAACACATTCGGTATTACACGCCGTTGACTTGCCCGGCTTGAGCGACAATACCGGTAACTTTCTTCGCGCCGCCGATGGTGAAAGAAGGCTTGCCGTTTTCGGATCGGTCCACCCGTATTCGATCGGTGTTGAGCGCAAGGTTATGCGAATGATTAAACTGGGCGCGGTCGGCATGAAAATGCACCCGGCGGAACAGCTATACACCGCCGCCAATAAAAGGGCTTATAGGATATATGAACTTTGCGACCATTATCGACTCCCGATACTTTTCCACACCGGCGCAAGCGACATCGCCCCCAAATGGCAAAAAGATCTACCGGCCATACGCCACTTCCGCAATCCCGTCCGAGAATTTCCGAATCTAATCTTCATATTTGGTCATGCCGGCATACATCAGTATGAAGAGGCTATTGAGCTGGCCAGTAAGCACGAAAACATTTACCTGGAAGTTTCCGGCCAGCCGCCACATCGAATAAAGAAGATGATCGACGGCATGGGATCCGAGCGGCTTCTTTTCGGCTCCGATTGGCCTTTTTATGCCATCGAGTTACCTCTTGCCAAGGCCCTAATCGCCACCGAGGGCATGCCCGAAGTGCGCCGGAAAATATTGGCGGAAAATGCAAAAAGGTTGATGGGCGTTATCTACGGAGAAAAATCGCCGTTTTAAACGCTTATTTCGGGACTAAGTTAGGGAAACTATATTAGAACGGGAAAAGTGATAAGGAGGGGGTGAGCAATTTTATCAATTTTTCCCCCTCACCTTTACCCCGATGAATCCCGATGTCCATCGGGGTCTTCACCAGGGGAGAGGGAACTATAAAGAATTTGGCATAAGATGAAAGAATATTTAATTTACGGAGATGATATTCTAATAGAAAGATTTCCGGATAAGACTGAAATATTTTATCCCCCGGAATCACTTCCTTCCCAAGTCGATACTCGGGCCGCTATTAAGA
>JAUWWP010000068.1 GCA_030616835.1 Deltaproteobacteria bacterium
GCCTGGGAAAGGGAGGGCGTTTTGTCCTGGCTCCGGGGTGTGAGTTCCCTCCCAATGGCCCTCTGGGTAATGCCCAGGCAATGATGGATGTGGCAAAGAATTACGCTAAGAGATAGTTAATAGGAGACTGAAGAATGGCACACAACCAAGACCCTGATCTTATTTGGCGGCTGAAAGAAGGCATGATCAACTACGATGAAAATGCGGTTAAGGCTGCTGCCCATGAAGTGGCCAGTTCGGGTATGGACGCCAAGAAAGCCATAGTTGATGGCTTAGTTGCCGGCATGAAAGCAGTGGGTGAGCTCTATGATAAGAAAGAGGTCTTCCTGCCTGAGATCTTGATATCTACTGAAATCTTTTATACTGGTCTCCACATTTTGCAAGGAGGAAAAAAGGAACAGAATTTACTGCCGGAGAAAATAGGAGAGATAGTAATTGGCACGGTTGAGGGAGATATCCATGACCTGGGGAAAAATATAGTTAAGATAATACTGGAGACTTCGGGATTTGTGGTTCATGATTTAGGGGCTAACGTCCCGGCAGAAAAGTTCGTGGAAAAACAGAAAAAGAGCGGCGCGAAGATCGTTGCCCTATCAACCATGATGACTACCACCCTGATCGAAATGGAAAAGATTATTAACTTAGTCCATTCCCAACAGCTAAATGCCAAGATCATGATCGGGGGGGCAGCGGTCACTCCGGAGATTGCTCACCGATTTGAAGCCGATAGATTTGCCCCCAATGCATTTGCCGCAGTTCAGGTGGCAAAGAGATTGATCGCTGAGGACCAGTAATGACAGGGATTATCTTGGCTGGTGGTAAGGGTTCCCGGCTTAAGCAAGACAAGGCCTTTCTGGAAATCGGAGGGAAAAAGATTGTCGAGAAGATCCTCGATGTCTTTAACTCCCTGTTTGAAGAGAAGATTATTGTTATTGACAAGCTAAGTGACATCTATGAGAACCTTGGGTGCAGGGTTGTCACTGACCTCATTCCCGGGAAAGGCTCCCTGGGAGGGATCTACACCGGGCTCCATTTCTCCTCGTTCCATCACTCATTTGTAGTTGCCTGCGATATGCCCTTTTTAAAAAAGGATCTCATCGAATATTTTAAAGGTGGGGCAGATGATTATGATGTGGTAGTGCCTGAGCTTTCTTCCGGCCTCGAGCCCCTGCATGCAATATACTCAAAAAGATGTCTCAAACATATAGAAAAACTCATTAATGAAGATAATCTACGAATACTTGATTTCTATGACCAGGTCAGCGTAAGAACCGTCTCGAACCGGGAGATTCAAAAATTTGATCCCCAGATGAGGTGCTTTTTTAATGTTAATACCCAGGAGGATCTAAAAGAGGCACTGAGAATCTCTCAAAAGCTCGGGGAGGAGGTTGAATGATTCCGATCGTGTGCATCGTTGGTAGATCCGGCAGCGGGAAGACGACCTTGATTGAAAAACTGATCCCTGAGTTAAAGAGATCGGGATACCAGGTGGCTACCATCAAGCATGACACCCACGGCTTTGAGGTGGACAGGGAGGGAAAAGATAGCTGGCGCCACAAGCAGGCAGGGGCAAAGCTGGTGATAATCTCATCTTCCCAAAAGATCGCCCTGATTGAGGATGTGGAGAGGGACTCGAAATTAGAGGAACTGAGACAGTGGTTTATAAAAGATGTGGATATCATTCTTACCGAAGGCTACAAAAGCAGCCCCCACCCCAAGATAGAGGTTTCCCGAAGTGAGTTGTACCCGGAGCTGCTATGCACCCGAGAGGACAATTTAATTGCCATTGCCTCCGATCAAAAATTTGACCTTGGCGTTCCCTGTTTCGATCTAAATGACGCTAAAGGCCTGGCCCGGCTTATCGAAGAGAAGTTCTTGAAATAAGTACTGGAAATATCCCTTGCATTAATGGGGTATTACAAAGCTAAGAAATAGAATTAATAAACAAATACTACTTTCTCAGATTAGGAAATGGCAGTTCCCTCTCCCCATCGGGGAGAGGGATAGGGTGAGGGGGGAATGCCCTATTTTCGCCTCCAGTTCAATAAGTTATGAGTTTTGTGATAAGGTAATGTATTAAGGAAAGGAGATAAAAGATGGAGATCGCTTACTGGCGAAGCTTGGCTAAAGTCGCGGGTATGATGGTCGGGGCGCAGTTAGCGATGAGGCGCTGGCACTTGAGCCCTATCCTCCTCGGAGAGTTCGTCGAGCTTCAGGCCAGGAGATTCCCGGAAAAGAAAATCTTCATCTTCGAAAACGAAGGAAAGCCGGATGAGATCCTGACCTATTCTGAGCTCAACCGCCGGTCCAACCGGCTCGCCCGGGAGCTTAAGCGTCGGGGCTTGAGACCGGGTGACCGATTCGCCCTTTTAATGCGCAATCACCCGGAGGTAATTGTCTCATTCGTTGCCGCCTCCCGGGCCGGAACCGTGGCGGTGCCTATTGACCCCCGGAGCAAGGGGGATATTCTTGAGTATACCCTTTCGGACTCGGCGGCCAGGGCCCTCATTTTCGCTGACTATCTTGTGGATGAAGTCCGCTCAGTACTACCCCGGGTTCCGGAACTAAAGCAGATTCTGGTTCTTAATTCCCGGGACGAGGGTGAGAAGGACACCCACGAGTTTGACCCGGTGGACGAGGTTCTCTCCTCGGGACCAGATGATGCGGAACATCCGAAGATTGGCGATATGGATCCCTTCGAGATCATCTACACCTCAGGCACCACCGGCAAGCCCAAGGGTGTGGTTCAGCCCAACAACAGCTTCTTCTTCCGCTCCGGGCTGGGGCATTTCTTCGGCTACCGCCGCGATGAGGTTCTCTACAACGGCCTCTCGCTGACCCACGGCAACGCCCAAGCAGTAACCGCCTTCCCTGCCCTGCGGATGGGGATACCGGCAGTCTTTAGCCGGAGATTTACCAAGAGACGGCTCTGGGACATTACCCGGAAGTACGGGGTCACTTCTTTCTCTCTCCTGGGAGGGATGGCAGCCGGGATCTATAACGTGCCGCCCAGACCGGACGATTCGGACAACCCGGTGCGCCTGGTTGTAAGTGCCGGGACCCCTCGAGCTATCTTTGAGGATTTTGAGCGGAGGTTCAATGTCAAAATCCTTGAATGGTATGGAGCAGTAGAGGGAGGGTTCACTTACCGCCCATCCGGCCGCGGCCCGGCTGGCTCTTTTGGAAAGGCAAGGATCCCGGGATTGATCGAGTTCAAAATCGTCGACGCGGAGGACCAGGAGTGTGCCCCCGGAGTTATGGGGGAGCTCGTCTCCCGGATGAAGGTAGGGTCTACCAAGGTGGAATATCACGGCAAGGCTGAGGCCTCGGATAAGAAGACCCGGGGCGGTTGGCTGCGAAGCGGAGATATTGGACATCAAGACAAGAACGGCTGGCTATTCTTCGATCATCGTAAGGGAGGAGAGCTCCGGCGTCATGGGGATTTTATCCCGGCTGATTTCGTAGAGAAGGTCATTGGCGAGGTAAGCGAGGTCACGGAAGTTTACCTCTATGGGGTACCGGCGGCCTCGGGCGCCCCCGGAGAGAGCGACCTGGTAGCTGCAGTCGCCCCGGGCGAGGGCATGACTATTGAACCCAAAAAGATATTTGAGCACTGTCAGAAGAGTCTACCTGCCAATTTCGTTCCCAGCTATGTCCAGGTTCACCCAGAGATACCCAAGACCCCTTCGGAGCGGCCCAAGGATCATCAGCTCAAGACCACCTTCGACCCGAAGGCGGAGAATGTCTATAGTCGGGAGAAGCTGAAATAAGGAAAAAGATACCATTCCTTTTGAGATAAATCCCGTGAGATGCTCACCCAAGTGGATAGGCGGGGCTTTCCAGTCCCGCTAAAGAGATTCGTATAATCCGCCATGAGGCGGATTTCTAACGAGGTAAACCAGGATGAATAACAATCGATTATCGAACAAGCAGCTCCTAAATTATGGGCTTCCGGCATTCGGACTCTCGATTATGTTTTTAGCCCAGACCGTATACCTCCCCAAATTTTACACTGACTCACTCATGCTAAAAGCTCATATATTTGGCTTTGCTTTCCTGGTAGGGAAAATTTGGGATGCAGTGACCGATCCCTTTGTGGGGTATATCTCTGATGGAACCCGGAGTCGGTGGGGTAGGAGAAGACCGTACTTTCTGATAAGTGCCCTTCCCCTTGCCATAATATTCTTCTTCATTTGGTCCCCGCAAGCCTCATCTACTACCGGACTTTTCTTGCACTTACTTATCCTGTATATCATGTTCTATACTTTCTGGACGGTCTTTTCTGTCCCCTACTACTCCCTCGGTGCGGAGCTTAGCATGAACTATCACGAGAGAACCAGACTTTTCGGAGCCAGACAGATTCTCGGGCTTGCGGGTGCGGTTGTTGGCACGATTCTGTTCGATTATATCCGGTTTACGGACGATATCAGAAAAGGCTATTCCCTGATGGCAGGAGCAGTTGGCCTGCTTACTATGGTCCTGATCCTTATTATGTTCAGGGGAGTAAGAGAGAACCCCGAGTTTCAGACCCGGGAGCCCATTCGCTTTTTTGAAGGCCTAAAGACTATTTTCAGGAATCGGGCTTTCTTAATACTGCTGATTGTCTTCCTCTTACTTGTGGTCGGTGGCGCCTTCTTATACCCGCTGACCCGTTACATAGACGACTATGTGGTGGTCAATCGCAGAATGACGAGTTATGTAATTTTGTGTTATATCGGCGGAGCCGCAGCCTCCGTCTACCTATGGGTAAAGTTGGCCCAGAGAATAGGTAAGAATAAAACCCTGACCATATCCATGTTGATTGCGTCAGTAGCATATTTCCTAGCTTTCACATACCACCAGGACACCTGGCTTCGTTGGCTGATCCTGGCCACCATCGCCGGCACCGGTTTTGGATGTGCAATGACCATCGCCCCCTCGATTGCAGCAGATGTCATTGATTTAGACGAGTTTGAGACCGGCCGACGCCGCGAGGGGGCCTTTTTCGGCATGATGACCTTCGTGGAGAAAAGTATGGTAGGGCTGGCAATTCCTATCGGCATGATAGGTCTGCATGTAATTGGATATGTGCCCAATGTGGAGCAGACTCCCCAGGTTATCCTGGGCATGAAGCTGCTATACTGCATCCTTCCCGGAGTCTGCCATGTGGCGGCGGCTATTATTTTCCAAAAATTCCCGATTACCCCTGAAGTACATGCCCGGATAAGGGCCGAGCTTGACCGCAGGAATGCTGCCCGTAAAGCCGAGCGGCCTTAGAAGGCGGATTGGAAATTGTAAATTGTAAATTGCAAAATGCAAATGTAATAGATTATAGATTAAAGATCTAAAATCTAAAATCTGGAATCTAAAATCTGGAATAAAAGGAGGAAAAAATGTTGACCAGAAAGCTTTTAACCTTTAGCGCAGTCCTGGGGACTGTCCTGGCGGTTGGCTTAACTGCCCAGGCTCAGGAAGCAAAGACCATCACCCGGAGCGAGGATCCGGTGATCATGGAGGGGAAGCTTTTCCCTGAGCTGATGGGGAAAAAGATCGAGAAGCTCCGCCTCTTTGCCTTCTTGCAGGGGGAGTTTAAGCCGATTCCCTTTCAGGTGGATGAGAAATTGCCGGATGGAAGCTATGCCCTTCCCAACCTTGCCCCCGGGGTGCGCGAGGGGAAAGATGTCATAACTAATGATGAGGACCAGGGGCTTCTTGACGAGAACGACGACCTAATCTTTCTGGTCAAAGACATAGGCGACCGGGTAGTGAGATCACTCTGGAAAGAGGGATACGATAAAGGATTGGAGATTATCGTAACCGATCCCCTTACCGGCGGGAAGGGTTATGCCTATCTGCTTCACTTCGAGACCCCTCCCCCTCCCTCGGAGGTGGACTATGTAAAGATTCACCACGAAAAAGACCGGAGCACAATAGAAACTCCTAACTATACCTTAGCGGGTCCCGACGGTGAGTTTTATTACGATTATCTTTCGATCATCGGGGGGGATGGGAAGAAGGGGTCTGATCTTCTGGACCGGATGGAAAAGATAAGAGCAAAAGCCAAGGTGCGCCTCGTGCGTATTGGATTTCGCTTTGGATTTGATGTGGTGACAAAAACCATCGTCATAGCCAGGAAAGATGGCCCGGTAAGGGTAATCAGTCGGTCAAAGGGTGCCATGGATTTTAAATTAATTAAAATTAAAGGGGGTGGTTACTCAGAGAGCTATTTCTACTTCAACCATTTCAGCAGACCGATAGTTCTCGAACTGCCGGTTAGCCTGAATACATTCCTCAGCTCTTTCGATCTTTACGGGGCATGCGATTTTACCAAAGAGACCTACGGCTCGAAAGTTTACGATCCGGTCAATACCCGGGGGACTCTATTGGACGGGAAGATGAGTGAGGCCGAGAAGGCCCTGATCACCGATGTCGACCACGATTGGGTCGTGGGCACTTCTCCTGATGTGGGAACCATCTTCCAGCGCCTGTTCTTCCCCCCGGAGTGGTTGAAGCATGTAAAGAGGGGAAGCTACATCCTGGATGATGAGACCATAAACGATGAGCCCGAAGACAATCCCGGCCAGGTCAGGGTCGGGTATTATTTCGGGAATTTTGTCAAATGCCTTTTAAAAGGGCGCCATGTTTATTACGAGTATTACTACTTTCCCGAAAAGTTCAAATGGGGCGAGCAGGACAAGATCCTGAACATTATCGATAATCCGGTAAAAACCGAGGCCGGGACCGGGATAGAATGACCAAATTCCATCCTTCGGCAAGCTCAGGACAGGATAATCAATGACCAAATCCCAAATCCCAAAGGAAAATTTCTTCGTGTAATTCGTGTAATTCGTGGTTAAAATCCCAAAGGAAAATTTCTTCGTGTAATTCGTGAAATCCGTGGTTAAAGTCCCAAAAGTAATAAAGTGAAAATGAAGAAAGGTAGATACTGTATATTTCTAATTTGGTTTGCCTTTACCATCCTCCTTCCGATGACGGTTGGAGGAGCAGAAAAGGTATCTCTCTCCCCCAGGCCCTCAGAGAAGATAGAGATCATGAAGGAAATGAGGCTCACCATCGGGAGATCAATCTTACCAGCGGGAGCCAGTCCCCAGGTGCTTCACAGTATTTTAGAAAGAGGACAGATGGTCATATTCGATGAGACCACTGAGGAGATCCCCTGGCTTCTCTCCTCGGGGATTCTGGTTAATGCCACCGCCGAGCAGATCTGGAAGGTGTGTACTGGTTTTGATGAATTTCCTGAGTGGGTCCCCTCGTGTCGTTTTGCCAAAGCCACCGAGAGAGGTAATAATATCTATGATATAACCTACAGCTTAGGTTTCCGGTTCCTCTTCGTCCCCCTGTATGTAAACTATTCCATAAGACAATACCATCAGCCTCCCCGGCGTTTGGACTGGATTGGGCTCGGGGGAACTATCGAGAAGACCTATGGCTGGGGCCAGATTATCCCGGTGGAAGAAGGAAATACTATGTATTTCTATACCTGCTGGGCCCTGCCGGGCTCCGGGCTTCTGAAGCATCTCCTTAAGAAGTATCCGTTTCTCGATGTAGGAATAAGCATCTCTGCCGGAATAGTCTATGCCAGAAATGTTAAAGAAAGAGTAGAGCTGCTCAAAGGGGAAGAAGGAGTAGAAGGCATAGAGGTAGAGCCTTCGGGAGAGTCCGAAATTAACAGAAAAAAGGAGTTAAAAATAATGGAACTTCTTACCTCCCGGGGCCCGGTGCTGCTCTTCAAGAAACCGGAAGAAGGAAAGCCCTTACTGGTATCTACCTGGATAACTTTCGAGGCGCCACCGGAGAGGGTATGGGCTGACCTGGTGGATTATGAGAGCCACCAGTATTTTATGCCCATGATGAAGGGGATAAAGGTTCTGGAACGAGAGAGCAATAAGGCTCTGGTTGAATATAAATATGATATTAATATTGTTTTCTTCTCTTCCAGGAGCAAATATCAACTGGAGCACCACTACGAACCAGAGAGAATCACCTGGACTAATATTAAAGGGAATCGTTATCTGCTCAGTGGTTCCTGGGAGCTCTTTCCTCTGAATGAAGGAAAGAAGACCCTGGCCTCCTACCAGGTATATTATGATACCCGAAGCCTGGGATTTTTACCGAGATTAATCCTGAAGGCTATCCCTGAGGGTGAATTGGCGATCAATTCCTACCTTAGTTCTATCCGGGTTAGGGAGCTGAGAGATTGGATAGAAGCACCGTCCGAGCTTCGCAGCAAACTGAAGGGCTTAAAGGGAAAGAAAAGAAATAAGCTTTGGCAGGAGTGGAAGAGAAACAAGAAAGAACGTAAAGGGAATCAGAGTTAAACCCTAAATTCTAACTGACTTTTGAACTTGTCCTGAGCCCCGATGGGCATCGGGGTCGAAGAAAGCAAAGTCGAATGAAGCGAACTCGAAGGGCCTGCCAAAGGAAAAGAGAACCATCCCGATAGTCTACAGATCTTCCGCGCCGGCCAGGGCGAGGACCTCATTGGTCCCGTCCTCGATCATTGACGCCCGGGCGTCCCGGAATATCTTCTCAATCGGGTACTCCCTGGTCAGGCCGTATCCGCCAAAGATCTGAATTGCCTCGCTGGCAACCTTGAATGCGGTCTCCGTGGACAGAATCTTGGCAGCCATGGCGTGCATGGCTGATCCCGCCGGCCGGTTGGTGAAGTTGTAGAGCGATACCCGGCGACCAAAGGCACGCGCGGACTCAACCATTGTGAACATGTTAAAGAGCTTGAGTTTGATATTCTGATGCTCGATGATGGGCACTCCGCCCTGAACCCGCTCCTTGGAGTACTTAAGCGCCTCGTCAAATGCTGCTTGAGCCAGACCGGAAAAGAGCAGGGCCATACCGCCGTTGGCGGTGGTCAGGATCATTTTGGCGATAGCTACCATAAGGGAGGGCTCCGGGATGACCATCCAGTTCTTGGGTATCTTTACCTCCTCAAAGATGATCTCTCCCTGATTGAGGGGACGCTGCCCCATCTTGTCCAAAGGTTTGCCGCGCGATACGCCGGGCAGGTCCAGAGGAATGACGGCAAGTCCAGTGCCCTGCATCCCTTTGGATGGGTCCAGACCGACATGGAGGGAGGCATGAGTGGCGATGGTGCCGTTACTGACCCAGGCCGATTTCCGGCCATTGAGGATGTATTCGTCCCCTTTTAGCTCGGCTTTGAGAGAAGCAGTGCATCTTGGATCAGCGTAATCCGGCAAAGCCGCCAGTATCCAGTCCGAACCGTGGTCCGGCTCGGTGATGGCCCAGCATCCGATCATTCTGGCCTCGGTGTCCTCGCAGTACTCTCGCACCAGATCCTGCATCTCCGGATCAGGGGACAGGGAGGCAACGAGAAATGGGAAGTTGGAGACACCCAGGCTGATGGCCAGACCGGCATCGGCATAACCCATTTCTTCAGCTATCAGGGGCCCGGCCTTCGGGTCCATATCTTCCTGCATGCCGCCAAACTCCTTGAGAAAGCCCATCTTGTGAAAGCCCAGTTCGCGGCACTTCTTATGGACATCCCATAATACCGAGCCTTTGGCGATCACCTCCTCCGGAGTATGGAGCTTGTCCAGCTCAATACCTGCCGGCCGTATGACCTCCATACCGAACTTTCTGGCCAGGTCGCCCATGGCCCTTGCTTCATCGGTAAGTGTAAC
>JAUWWP010000071.1 GCA_030616835.1 Deltaproteobacteria bacterium
AAGGCGGTTCTCAACAATTGAAAATACCGACCTCTTTATCAAAAGCTCCTTACACTGATAGCAATAGGTATTTTCTCCCGGATGTCCGGGGACATTGCCAAGATAAACATAGCGGAGCCCCTGCTCAAGGCCGATCTTCCTCGCTCTTTCCAGGGTACTCACCGGGGTTGGCTCCCGATGCGAAAGCTTTAGGTGAGGAACGAAACGGGTAAGATGCCAGGGAGTATCCTCTCCCAGCTCCCCTTTTATCCAGGAGGCAATCCTTTTAAGCTGGAGCTCATTGTCGTTATATCCCGGGATAATATTGGTTACAATCTCGAGATGCATTCCCCACATCCGCTTTGACCTGTTGGCGACTTCTAATATCCCCTCAAACCCGGTAAGGTGAGCGAGCCTCCGGTAAGTACGCCGGGAAAAGCCTTTGATGTCCACCCGAAAAGAATCCAGATAAGGCCCGATTAGATCCAGGGCTTCGGGAGTAATGTATCCGTTGGTTACATAATTGGTAAGCAGGCCCTTATCCCTGGCTAACTTCGCCCCTTCCAGGGTATATTCAAACCATAAGGTAGGCTCATTATAGGTCCAGGAAATTCCCTTGCATTTGTAATCTTCCGCCAGCTTCACCATCTGCTCCGGTGAAACATAATCCGTGCCCCTCCCCCTACTCATATCTTGAGTTCCTGGCCGGGCAGGCTCGAGGCCTTTCTGCTCAACCCTTGAATGAGCTATCTCCCAGTTCTGGCATCCCGGACAGCGAAAATTGCATCCCAGGCTGCCCAGAGATAGCCAGGAGCTTCCCGGGTAAAAGTGGAACATTGGCTTTTTCTCAATGGGAGAAACCATCAGGGTGGAAACCATTCCGTAAATTAAGGAGTAGAGAACCCCTTCCTGGTTGACCCGGGTCAGACAGTATCCCCGCTTTCCCTCCGGGATCTCACATCGGCGCTGACAGATATTGCAGCGGACTGCTTTCTCACGTAGCTTATCGTAAAGGAGGGCCTCAACCATTATTTCAAGAAGGATTGCGATCAATCACGAAAAAAGCAGATCAACTTTGGCACCGAGGGCAAAAGCAGCAGGTGCGTCCTTGAATCTTGAGACTCCTGACGATTCCCTGGCAGCGGAGGCATCTCTCCGCTCCTCTCTGATATACCATCAGCCGGCTCTGAAACCCGCCTGAATTACCAAATCCGTTCCGATAATCCCTTACTGAAGTCCCCCGATACTTGATTGCTTTGGTAAGGATCTCCCGGATCGCTTGATACAGGTGTTTAATCTCCTCCTCCCCCAGGAAAGAAGCTGGACGCAGTGGGTGAATCCCTGCCATAAAGAGGATCTCGTCGCTGTAAATATTGCCGATCCCACTAATTTGTCTCTGATCCATCAACAATGCCTTTATCGGCCTCCCCCTGCCTTTTAGAATGCTCCTTAAACTTGCAGTGGTAAAGCCCTTTCCTAAGGGTTCGGGCCCCAGGGCGGAAGGCTCAATCTCCGTATCCCCCTTTTTTACGGAGTAAAGATAAATCTCCCCGAATTTGCGGGGATCAACAAATCTCAGCTCATGCCCGTTATCGAGTTTAAATATTAGCCGGGTAAATTTCTCAAGCCTACCAGTTTGCCCCCGGTAAAGTAACTGCCCGCTCATCCCCAGGTGAATAATCAAAGAGTCCCCGGTACTCAGAGGAAACAACAAATACTTTGCCCGCCGCTTTACCTCCTTAATAATGGATCCCTTTACCCGTCGGCTAAACTTCTGCTGAGAAGGATACCTTCTAAGAGCACGTATGCCCCCGGGATCAGGGATAATCTTGACCTTAACTATCTTCCTACCCGCTACCAGCGGCCCCAGATCCCTCTTGATAATTTCTATTTCAGGCAATTCCGGCATACCATAATCAGATTAAATATTAAAAATCAAATATTAAAATTAAATCAAAATCAAAAAACGTTAAGACACTTTGCATTTTAATTTTTAAATTTTGCATTTATATTACTACCTCCACCCTTCCTTGACAATGGTTGCTGAATATTCTATAAATTTAGGGTCGAAAGAAAAGAAAAATGACTAAGAAAAGGAAAAAGAAAGATTCTCCGGAGACCCTCCCGACCCTGCGAGACGATGCGAAAGAGGAAGTGCTACCCTTTCTGGACGAGGCCGAAAGCTTGTACCAGGAATTTGCCCTTCTCCTGGAATCAACCTTCGAATTTACCTCCGAGCCCATCTCTCCGCTAATCGAGAGGCTTTTAACTCTGCCCGAAAGGGCTCAGTCTGCCTTATTAAATCAGCTTGTCATTGAGAAGAAAGACAAAAGCCTGGAGGTAATAACCCATCTTACCGGGAAAGGAGAAGGCCTGGATCTGGTGATTGTCAACTCCCTGGCCATTTTGCCGGAACCTAAGTCTGCTGAAATTCTTCAAAAAATGTACCGGCAATCCCCTAACAAGGATGTCACTAAAGCAATCAAAAAGGCACTCCACCGATTAAAAACCCAGGGAATAAGGGTAGATGAGCTTGAGCCTACTGCCGACACCGAACCCGTCTGGAGGTCCCCTCCCACACCTCAGCCCCAGGCCTATCTAAGCTCGATTGACCCCGTGGGTGTGCGGGTGGTCTGGCTTGTTCAACCCAGTCCCGGTAAGGGTCTCAAGATTTTTCAAGCCGTTCTGAGTGAGACCAGGGGGATTATTGAGTTTGACGCCCTGGAGGCGCCCCGGAAATGGCTCCGGCAGCTCCTTGAAAGAGCGAAAGTGAATCGTATGTTGGTAGTAGAAGGGGATTACTCTTATGCCCAATTCCTTATCGAAGAAGGCTACCAGAAAAACCAGGACCAAAAAAGAAATCCTCCCCCGAGCTACCTTGAGTGGAGAGGCGTTATTGGAACTACCCTCTCTACCCCTCCTCAATCCCTTATCTATCAGCTCCTCAAGGTAGAAGAGATTAAAGCCGACCCCAATCTTCTCGCCCGTTCGGCAGACCTCCACCAACTCCCTGAATTCCAGCCGTGGGCCTTGCCTCATGAAAAGGCGGAAAAATACATTGCCCGCGGCAAGGAGGCTACTGAAAGCAGGATATTGCTTACCCCCCGGCAGCAGAAGGAGAGGCTTGATACTATCTTCCTGGAGGCGGTAGAGGAGCTATTCCGGGAGGAAGAGCGGGCCTTATATAAAAGGCGGCTGGAGGAGATGGCCTATCTCCTGCATAAGACTCAACGGGAGGAGGAGGCAAAAAAGGCCCTGGCGGCCGCCCTCGGCCTGGGCCCGGACGGCCTATCATCCCATCAGCACCCGTTTGTTGAAACTTTAGTTAAGAAAAGCATTGACCTTCCGGTAATCTCAGAAAAAGAAGAAAAAGACGAACCGGAAGGGCTCTCGCTGATCGTTAAACCCGGGGAAAGGGATTAAAGGTCACGAATTATTTTCTTTCCCACCCTGACGAGTTCCCCAGGGTTAAGCCCGTTAGACAAATTGTCTGGCGGGACAAGGGGTTTACGGGGCATACACGGGGCTTTAGTCCACCTCAGGCGGATTTCTAACGGGGTAATCTTATGTATCTCCGGATCGACGGAAATTATGGTGAAGGTGGTGGGCAGGTTCTGCGTACCGCCTTATCCCTCTCCTCTATCCTGAATAAACCAATCCAGATCTATAACATCCGTAAGGGGAGAAAGATACCCGGACTTCAACCCCAGCACCTGACCTGTGTCAATGCCTGCCAGCTAATAAGCTCTGCTACCGTATCCGGAGCCGAGCTGGGCTCTCAGCAGATTGAATTCGCTCCCGATAAGCTCTCCGGAGATTCCTTTGAGTTTGATGTATCCGAAAAGAAGGGAAGTGCGGGCTCAGTCTCCTTGATCATTCAGAGCCTGCTTCCACCCCTCTTACTGGCTCCCCGGAGCTCATCGGTTACCCTGCATGGGGGCACCCATGTCCCCTGGAGCCCTCCCTATCACTACCTGGAAGGCGTCTTCCTGCCCACCATTGCCCGAATGGGAGGCAGGATCAAGCTCAGCCTAAAAGCCTGGGGCTGGTATCCCCGGGGAGGAGGGAAGTTAAATGCCCAGATCGATCCCGTTAAAGAGCTTGCACCCTTAACCCTCACCAAACGGGGAGATTTAAAAACTCTCCGGGGCATATCAGCGGTATCCAATCTTCCCCTTTCTATTGCTGAGAGGCAGAGGGACCGGGGCTTAAAGATCTTAAAAAGAAGCGGGATCGATACCCGGATCGATCTCCAGGAAGTCCCTTCCCCGGGAAAAGGAACTATTCTTTCTTTATTGGCGGAGTTCGAGCACACCCTGGCCGGCTTCAGTGCCCTGGGGGCTATCCGCAAGCGGGCCGAGCAGGTAGCCGAGGAGGCCTGCCAGGAGTTCCTTGAATTCTACCAATCTTCCGCAGCCATTGACCACAGATTAGCCGACCAGTTAATCCCATATCTCGCCCTGGCGAGGGGTGAGTCCACCTTCACTACCTCGAAAATCTCCCCTCACCTTCTGACCAACATCTGGGTTGTCCAGCAGCTCCTCCCGGTAAAGGTTATGGTTGAGGGAGAAAAGGGAAAAGAAGGAAAAATTACCGTCATTCCTTGAGAAAAAGCATCAAGTAGCCGGATTGTCGGCTTTAAAATAGGGGACGTTAAAATAGGGGACCACGTAGATAACTTCTTGACTTTAAGGGAAATGGGGACGGGTTCACATTTTATTGACAAATGAGCAAATGATGTCGCAGATTGAATTATGAAATTAGACAACCATTATCCCCCACATTTTCAAACCCTTAGAGTTTGCAATGTCCAGATACCTTAGACGCTATTGTTAAAAATAAAAATGGACGCAATGAAATCATCAATCGATGTATCGGTGGCGATTGACCCCGAGCCACTGCATCCTTTACCGAAGACACAATATGGCCATTTCATCGAGCACCTGGGCAGGTGCATCAAGGGAGGGATCTGGGCGGAGGGTGAATCCGATGATATGTTCCTGGGCGGCATCCGGCGGGAGTTGGTCGACGCCATGAAGTCGATAAACCCTGCGCTCATCCGGTACCCGGGCGGTTGCTTTGCCGACGGCTATTACTGGAAGGACGGGATCGGCCCCAGGGAGAAGAGGCCCGTCCGGAGGAACCGGGCGTGGGCCAAGCTCGGCAAGCGCTTGGGTCCCGTGGAAAACAATCGTTTCGGCACGGACGAATTTCTCCAGCTTTGCGAGGAGTTAGGTGCAGAACCCCAACTTACGGTCAATGTTGGATCGGGCACGGTCGAGGAGGCCGTGGCCTGGGTTGAGTATTGCAACGGGGCCAAGGATTCGAGATGGGGCGCCGAGCGGGCCCGCAACGGACACAAAGATCCTTATGGCGTCAAGTACTGGTTCATCGGGAACGAGATCTTCGGCTGGCACGAGATCGGACACCAGAGTCCGCCCCAGTATGTCAAGACCTTTAATGAGTATGCCCGCGCTATGAGAAAGGTCGATCCGGACATTAAACTCATCGGATGCGGAACCTTCTTCCCTACCGGTAAACGCACCGACATTAACCCCACGGTGCTGAAGGGTGCCGGAGAGGAGATGGACTATCTCTCCATCCATATGTACGCGCCCAGCCTGTATATCTTAAGGCACCATTGGCGGTATCAGGTACGGCGCCAGGCGGGGAGCCCGTCGAGGAAGATCTATTATGACATCATCGGCTCGATCAAAGTAGTGGAGGAATTCGTCGAGCAGTGCGCTAAAGATGTGAGGATCCATTCGCCTTCCGGCAAGAAAGTGCCCCTGTCGTTCGACGAATGGAACCTCTGGTTCGCTTTTTTCAATGACATGTTCCAGGCCAACTACAATGTCCGGGACGGGCTGTGGGTGGCGGGCATGCTCAACATGTTCCATCGCTACGCCCCGGACATGCCGCTCGCCAACATCGCGCAAATGGTCAACTGCCTGGGCATCATCAGTTCCACCCGCCGGGGGACATTTCTCACCCCCTCAGCCATGGTGTTCAAGATCTATACCGAGCATGCCGGGGATGAACTCCTGCAAAGCCGGGTGGATGGCCCGGCCATTCCGCACGAGACCGGACTGCCGGTCCTGGATGTATCCGCGACCAGGAGCAGGGACAAGGTCTCGCTGTTCGCGGTCAATCTGCATTACGATACCGAAGTCGTCACGACCCTAATCCTGAAGGGCTTAGACATTGATCCCGGTGCCGCGATCATCGAGATGAGCCACGAGAACCCAGTCCAATACAATACCTTTCTTAAGCCCGATGAGGTGCGAATACGCGAGAGGAGCGAAACCATCCAAGTTACAAGGGAAGGGACGGGCAGCAGTTTCAAAATGCGGTTAGCACCCCATTCGCTTACCTGTCTTGAGTTGAAAGTTAAGGATGCATAAAGTGGAGATGAAGGAGAAGAGTAGGGGTCAGGTCTTGTTTTTTGCTAATTGTGGGCTCAGGCCCGCAGTCAATAGTCGGTGACAGAGATAATAGATTTTAGATTATAGATTGGAGATTGCAAATCCTACTTCGCCAAGGCTACGAAGGCCAAAGGGCTACGAAGGACAGGGGGGAAACAAACTTCGACCTATAGCCACTACGCCAGCATTCTACTCTACCCAAATCTTCTTAAAATGATCAAAAGGAGTGAGGAAAATAGGGGACCACGTAGATAACTTCTTGACTTTAAAAAGGGGGGGGGACAGGGGTCAGAGCTTGACTTGAAACTTGACTGAAACTTTTTGAAAATAGTCTCTATCCGTAATCCTATCTTAAGTTTCATGTCAAGCTCTGTGACCCAACAAATTTAAAGTGGCTCAAAAGAAAAAGAAGAAATAGGGAAACCCGATCTATTTTTTTAATTTAATTATATCTTCTGCATAAATAAAGTTTTGAATGCCCTGGGCTTTAATCTTTCTTTTATCAGCCAAATTTCTTTCCCACCAATTTCTAGTTTCTTTCAAAAGTTCTCTTTTGAATGTCCTCCATTCTTTTAAGCCAAATTGGGGATCGCTGCCAGAAAGTAGCCAACCGAAGATGTTGAGAGCAGGATAAAAACCATCTTCAAAATTTGCAATCTTCACAATTATATTGGTAATGAGACGACTGTCCCAAGTAAGTTTTTCTGCTCTCTTCCCAAATAGAGTTGTATAAACTGCTTCAAGATTTCCAATAGTGTTGAAGCCATAAAAAGGCTTAAATTCATTCTTACCATTATCATCGATTCGTATCTCAGAAGGGAGACCAGAAACAACATGAACCATAGATTTTATAAATGGATTAAGCATCAGCTGCTTAAGGTTGTAATTCATAAGAAGCATGGTCGCAATTTCCAGCTTAAATGGGTCTCTTGAAGCTATTAGTTTCCCTGGTCGGCGCAGGGTAGCCCATCTTATATACTCAGAAGTAAATGGACTCTTGAGTCTACGTCCCATAAAGTAGGCGTATAAAGACTTAGCGGCGGCAAGACCATCTAAACCATATTCTGCGTCCACAATGGTGAACATATCCTTTGTATATTCCAGTTCCGGATTCACATTCAGTTCAAAAGTAGGATCAAACCAAAATCGCGCATGGTACCTGAACAAATCAAAAATGGCATTCCCATGTAAGTAATTAAATTTATCCGAAAAGAAATTTGCTCCATGCATATTTTTAAAGGAAAGGGTTACTCCAGACCAAGGGTGCGTCTTTAGCTTTGGAACATTTATAAGGAAGTTCATGCGTTTCAGGGTTGGGGCTACAGGATATCTACCCATTTTGCGCGTATTTATAAGGTAAACCCCATCCTTCCTTGCTTCCTCTGTTAAATTTACTATTTCAATTCCTTTATTTTTGTATTTCTCGAAATCTACCTCTATAATATTCCTTAGCACCGTAGAAACAGTGTGGTTTTCAATAAAGCCGCTGTACATATTATCGCTTTCAAAGATTGCTATATTCTTATAACCTTTATCCAATAAGACTTCTGTTATGCACTCTACAAGATATGAGTTCGTCCAAACATGGGGTTCTTCCTTTGTTATGGCCATCATCCAGTTGGGTTTGATGCCCACCATAAAATCCTCTT
Source organism: Deltaproteobacteria bacterium (assembly GCA_030616835.1). Taxonomy (GTDB): domain Bacteria; phylum Desulfobacterota. Next base: position 8,054 of record JAUWWP010000071.1, read on the forward strand.
TGGAAAGACCTTGCCTTTTCATGGATTTCTCAAGAGCTTCAAATAATCCAGCTACTTCCAGGATTTCTCCAACCGTGTTTTTATAGAAGAGTTTATTTTCAGAAGTTACACATCTTAGTACCACTGGAACATCGGTAGGACGGAAGGCATAAAAGTTAGGGCGCTTATATTCAGGATAGGTTTTACTAATTTGCCTCCATCCTTTAGGATCAATAAATCCTCTTGAAAGTTTAAATTCACTGCTCCCAATTTTAATTATTCTCTGCGGTAATTTTGTGGCTTCAAGCTTACCCTTCATCACATTCTCACTCCTTTTTAGGAATTTAATTCCTCCTGTTCGGGGACTTCGTCTATTCGCGAATATCTTAAAAGCAGAAAAGGGGTCAGAGTCATTTTTTTATCTTTTTGGGGCTGCCTTGGCATAACCAATCTATATCAGGCATCATTACCCATATTAAGAAAAATGACTCTGACCCCTTTTCTGCGAGAAAAAATACCCTAATCCTGAAGCATTAGGATTCCTTATTTGTCAGTTTACCATAAAGGATTTTCCTAAAGGTTGAAAGGTTGCCACTTCCTCACTTCCTAACTTTTTTCTTATCTCTTCGAAGCGTCTGACGGTTTCCTGCGAATAAAGACGCTCCCCACAATGGAGACAAACTTCTGCCTGAGTTTTCATAATAGCTGTGTGGACTCCACCATGCAGGAGCTTCTCAACCGCTTTCTCCTCAAGCTCTCCGCCACAAACTGGACATTTCTCAAAAGGCTTCATCATTTCCTCTTTTTTCGCCAATCAATCCACTTAGCAGGATCCGGGCGGTATACGGTGATTAGTACTGCCCACCGGGTCTCTTTTTTATATTATACGCCCAAACGCTGTAATCTCTGAAATTTCCATTAAAGGGGTCAAGGGATAATTAAGATTTCTCCTGAAATCACTCTCAGCCTTCAACTCTCGGCAGTGAATTTTCTTGTTTCCCAGTTTACCACAAAAGTTAGCTCATTAACAGCCCTAATCCCTCCTTCAAGGGCCGAGTCCCGAGGAACTTGGATCGCGTATATGACCCTTGTCCTAAACCCGTCGAAGGGAAGCCTTCCTCAGCTATGCCTCTGCCTCACCGGTTGATTTAATACCTGCCACCTCGTAAATCTTAACCGGTTCGGGGAAGCCCTTGACCTCAACCTCGCCTTTGGGCACATACTCAAAAGGGGAATGAAGGGAATTGGGGTCAAACCCTAAGTTCTAAGTTGATGGTAGCAAATTGGGTCGTATCTTGAATTGAAGATAAAACGGGCGCTGTTCTTATTTTCCCATTTTAACAGTAGTAATTAGAAAACAACGCAACAAGTAACCAACGTCCCCTCCTATTTCACGAAAGAGGAAAACTTATTTTCAAATCAAATCCCCCCTTACCCCCCTTTCTAAAGGGGGGAATATTTATTGAGCTCCACTTTTTAATCCCCCTTTGATAACGGGGGACTTTGGGGGATTTTACAACCCAAATTCTCTTAGCAGGGCTGGACGTCGTCAGGCCTCTGTGG
>JAUWWP010000052.1 GCA_030616835.1 Deltaproteobacteria bacterium
GAGGCAAGAGAGGTCTATGAGTTAGGCATTCCGGCGGTTATCCTGTTCGGTATCCCTGAGAAGAAGGATGAGCTCGCCTCCGGGGCCTTTGGAGAAAACGGGGTGGTGCAGCAGGCGATCGGGGCGATAAAGTCAGAGGTAAAGGATCTTCTGGTTATCACTGATGTTTGCCTCTGTGAGTATATGAGCCACGGGCACTGCGGAATCGTGGAGAAGGAAGAGATCAAAAATGACGAAACCCTGGATCTCCTTGAGGAAATGGCATTGTCCCATGTCCGGGCCGGAGCCGATATGGTGGCCCCCTCGGATATGATGGATGGTAGGGTAGCGGCGATTAGAGAGGCCCTGGATGAAAAGGGTTACCCCGGGGTTCCCATAATGGCCTATGCCGCAAAGTATGCTTCCAGCTTTTATGGCCCCTTCCGGGAAGCAGCGCAGTCAACTCCCAGCTTTGGGGACCGAAAGTCCTATCAGATGGATCCGGGTAACAGCCTGGAGGCTCTGCGCGAGGTAAGCTTAGATGTGGAAGAGGGAGCCGACATCATAATGGTTAAGCCCGCCCTGGCTTATTTAGATATAATCTACCGGGTTCGGGAGGAGTTTGATCTCCCGCTGGCCGCCTTTAATGTAAGTGGAGAGTTTGCTATGGTCAAAGCGGCAGCAAGTCAGGGATGGATTGAGGGAGAGAGGGTGATGATGGAACTGCTTCTTTCCATCAAGCGGGCCGGGGCAGATATGATCCTGACCTATTTTGCTAAAGATGCCGCCCGGATCTTGGGGAAATAGCGGGTGAAGTGGATAGGCGGTCCGCCTCAAGTGAACCTCCCCGTGCTTCCGCACGGGGAATTCAGGTTTAATTTTTTTGTTAAATTATTAAATGATGGAGTGATAGTATCTAAAGGATAAAAGCTTTATTTTTTTAGGATTAAATGAGATAATTGCTGGAGGCAAAAAATGTTATATCAAAGTCCAAGTTTATTATTGATATTCTTATTAGCTTTATTCTCTCTGCTCCCCTTAAGTACCTCCTTTGCCCAGGAGGAAATTGAGGAGGAGGCCTTATTCAGATTCGAGGAATATGTAGTCACTGCATCACGAAGGGTTCAGCGGATTGAGGAGGCCCCGGCGGCCGTGACTGTAGTTACTGCTGAGGACATCAGGCAATCGGGGCTGAATAGTATCCCCGAGATCTTGAGGCAGGTAGCTGGGGTCGATGTGGTCAGCCTCACTGCCTTTGATACCCAGGTCAGTATCCGGGGTTTTAGCAGACCTAGTGTTAACAAGATCCTGGTTCTCATAGACGGTCGCTCCGTATATGAGGACTTCATTGGCAGCACTATATGGGAAACCTTCCCCATCCAATTGGAAGATATCAAAAGAATCGAGGTGGTCAAGGGTCCTGGCTCCGTTATGTATGGCGCAAATGCCTTCAGCGGGGTAATCAATATTATCACTAAATCACCTGAAGAATCTAAAGGCGGATTGGTATCATTTACCGGAGGGCAGTTCAACCATTATATTGGGTCCCTCATCTATGCAGGAAAGTTTAAGGAGCTTGGCTATAAGGTATCGGGCGGATGGGAGGAGGCTTCAAGATTTGCGGAACACGATGAAACATCGGAAAAGGTAGCAAGAGGCACCGGGCAACTAACTTATCAGATTGCCGATAGTTCCGCAGCCTCCTTGGAGGCAGGGATAATCGATGGGGAGGGGGAGTTATTTATAATCTCCCCTGGCACACTCGCTGATTTTCGGGAAGGCCATATTAAGGCTAATTATAATTACTCCGGCTTCAAGGCGCAAACATTTTTCAAGGATGGAAAATTTATTCTACTTCCATTTATTTTTGGCATTCCCCCTGTCCTGGAAGTGGAGGACATATGGGGAAGGCATTATACCTATGATCTGGAGCTTCAACAATCCATTGAATTAGCTGAGATCCATACTATAATGGGAGGGTTTAACTACCGCTTCTTTACCCTGAAAAGTAATTACATTAAGCAAAGGGGATTGAATACCTATGCTGGCTTTCTCCAGTATGAGATTAGACCCATCCGGAGCATCATCTTTAATCTGGGGGTGAGGGTGGATAATCAGGACTATATCGGGACTAATGCCTCTCCCCGGGGCTCTTTGATCTTCACCCCGGTAAAGGGCCATACCCTGCGCTTTTCGGTTGGCCGGGCATTCAGGAACCCTACCTATATAGATTTATTTGTGGATCTCTCCATTCTTGGTGGTTTTTTTAATGTGATAGGTAATGAAGAGCTTAAACCAGAAGGTATAACCTCTTATGACTTAGGTTACCAGACAACTCTTTTCGACCGGATCAGGACTAAATTGGACTTATTCTATTATGAGATAAAGGATCCTTTTGAGACCTTTCAAGATCAAGACTTTGATGAGGGGGTCATAACAACCTCAAATAAAGTAGAAGCCCGGGGAATCGGCGGTGAGGCTGGGCTTGATTACCTGATTACCCCCTGGCTCAGTGGGCTAATCAATTATTCTTATCAGAAGATCACCGATGAAGAGGAGAAAATAATCAAAACGAATCCCAAGAACAAAGTAAATGGAGGTTTACGCTTCCGTTTTAACAACGGCATCTGCGCTAACCTTCTGCTTCATTATGTAGGGGCTACCAAGAAAACGTATCTAATCTCATTTTTGCCTGAACCAAAACTGGGTGAGGCGAAGCTCGATCCCTATTTTCTCCTCAATGCCTCGGTTTCTTACCGGCTCCTGGGTGATAAGTTAGCGGTTGCGGTGGTCGGGCAAAACCTGCTGGATTACAAAAATTATAAGGATGAGCTTTACAACGACCCGGGCGCTGACCACATACCACTTACGGTCTTTGGCAGCCTGAGAGTAAAATTTTAAAACTTCTCAAAGCTACCTGAAGGGGATGGAGGCCAACTGGTTACTTCACTTGTTAATTTAGGGTTAGGTCATAAATTTTGGGAGAATAGAGCTGAGGGAGGATTGTCTTGTTTTAAATTATTAAATGATGGGCAGAAGATTTGTAGGAACAATTAACTAAAAAATTTAGTTATGCGTAAATAAGAATAAAGAAAAGGCAATTTATTCCAAGGATTTCATCTCCAAATACATATAAGAATTTCAATTAAACTGAGGAGGTAGAGATGCCAATTATTACAATACCAGGGCCATTGAGGGAGAAACTTGGCGATAAAGGGGCTGAATCTCTGGTGGAGGTTTTCCGGGAATGGGAAAGAGGCACCAAAGAGGATGTAATAGCCCTCTCCGGGGAAAAGTTTGAAAAAAGACTCACTGAGGAGATATCAAAATTGGATAAAAGAATTACCGGGCAGGTATCAGAGTCGGAAAGGAGAATTACCGGGCAGGTATCAGAGTTGGACAGGAGAATTACCGGGCAGGTATCAGAGTTGGACAGGAGGATTGCCGAGCAGGCATCAAGGGTGGACAACAGAATAATACATGTTTTGGAGAGGATCGATAGGAACTTCCGCTGGACAGCAGGGATATTATTTGTCACCCTAATTCCCATGTGGGTAAGTATTATCTTAGTGATAATATCTAAGGGATAAAGGCTTTATTCTTTTAGGATTAAAGGAATTAATCGCAATGGAGGGAAAAATGTTATATCAAAGTCCAAGGTTATTATTGATATTTTTATTAGCTTTATTCTCTCTGCTCCCCTTAAGCCCCTCCTTTGCCCAGGAGGAAATTGAGGAGGAGGCATTATTCAGGTTCGAGGAGTATGTGGTCAGCGCATCCAAGAGGCTGCAGAGAATAGAGGAAGCGCCCGCCACAATCACAGTAATTACTGCCGAGGACATCAGACAATCGGGGCTCACCAGCATCCCCGAGATCCTGAGGCAGGTAGCCGGGCTCGATGTGGTTACCATCACTGCTTTTGACACTCAAGTTGCTGTTCGGGGTTTCCTTGGCCGGGCACTCAACATGAATGTTTTTAACAAGGTTCTGGTCCTGATAAATGGTCGCTCGGTATATGAGGATCTTTTCGGCGGCACAGTATGGGAGGCTCTCCCTATTCAACTGGAGGATATTGAAAGGATAGAGGTCGTCAAAGGACCCGGCTCAGTCCTCTATGGTGCCAATGCCTTTACCGGCGTTATTAATATCATTACCAAATCTCCGGATGAATCCAGCGGAGGATTGGTTTCAGTAACCGGAGGGCAGTTTAACCATTATATCGGCAGCTTAATCTATGCCGATAAGGTCAGGGATCTTGGCTATCGGCTGTCAGGTGGTTGGGAAAGTGCTTCCCGATTGGAAGAACATGATGAATATTCTGAGAAGGTGGGAAGATTTTCAGGGCTATTTAATTACAAAATTAATGAATCCTCGGAAGCTTCCCTCGAAGGGGGGATAAGCGATGCTAAAGGAGAAGTATTGGTTATTTACCCCGGGATTCTCTCAGAGCTTCAAAGAAGCTATGTCAAGGCCAACTATAATTATCCAGATCTCAAAGCCCAGGTATTCTGGAGGGGTGGTAGATTTGATATACCCCTCGCTGTGTTTATACCTCCTTCAGGAACTATACCATCACTAGGGGAGGATATAGAGGGCAAATTAGAAGGGGATGACATAAGCGGCAGCTACTATACCTATGATATGGAGCTACAACAATCCATTAAATTAGCTGAGATCCATACTATAATGGGAGGGTTCAACTACCGATTCTTTACCCTGAAAAGCAATTATACTGAGCAGGAGGGATTAAATATCTATGCTGGCTTTCTCCAGTACGAGATTAAACCAATCCCCAGCGTTATTCTTAATCTTGGGGTAAGAGTGGATTATCAGGATTATATCGGGACTAATGTCTCTCCCCGGAGTTCTTTGATCTTTACCCCTGTAAAAGGCCATACAATATGCCTTTCAGCGGGGAGCGCCTTTAGAAACCCTACATACATTGATTTATTTGCAGATGCCTCCTTAGACCTATTTGTAGAGGGCTCCTTTGTCGGGACGATAAAAGCTGAGGGGAATAGAGACCTTAAGTCCGCACGTATAGAATCCTATGAGCTTGGATACCGAGCAGCTCTCTTTGAGAAACTCAGGGCTAACCTGGAGATCTTCTATAATAAGATAGATGATCTCATTCACACCTTTGGGGAGTTTCCAAAAGATTTTCCAACTCCCCCTTTCGTTGTAAGTATAAGGAGCATAAACTATATTGGCAAGACGGAGGCAATCGGAGGGGAGGCTGGATTGGAATATAAAATAACCCCCTGGCTAACTGGATTCATGAATTATTCCTACGAAGAAGTATACGAAGACTTAATCGATGAACCTCGTAAGCGACTTTTATCCAATCCAGAGAATAAGATAAATGGGGGATTGAGGGCCGCCCTCAAAAATGGGTTCTCTGCTAATGTATTAATTCATTATGTGGATGCTACCAAGAAGGAACATGCAGTACCCGATGTGTTTCCTCCGTATTGGGTTGTGGAGAGTCTCGACCCTTATATTCTCCTTACTGCGAGGGTTTCCTATAAATTCTTAAATGACCGGTTCGAAGTTGCCGTAGCTGGTCAGAATCTACTAAATGATGAACACAAGGAGGTATCAGAAGCGCCGGAGGCGGAGGAGATACCACTGAGGGTGTTTGGCAACCTGAGCATGAAATTTTAGTGAAACCGATATTGGAAAAATGCAAAGGATTAACCGCGGGCTTAAAGACGACATATCGTTATAAGGAGGACTTATGAAAAAAGTTTTGCCATACGTTTTGATCCTTACCTTTTTTGCCTTCGAGGCCCGGGCCGCTGAGGTAACGGTATTTAAAAGCAGTGATTTCGCCGCTTACGATCAGGCCATAGCCGGGTTTAAGGAGGTGATAACTGGTGTCGAGCTCTCTGAGGAGAATATGAAAGGGAATACGGAAGTAGGAGGGAAAATAATTGAAGGGATCAAGACAAGAAATCCTAAGGTAATTTTAGCCTTGGGTACCAGGGCTGCCGAGCTTTCCTGCAAAGAGATAAAGGACATTCCTATTGTTTTCTGCATGGTTATGAACCCTGAAAAATACGGGATTAAGGGTGAAAACATTATCGGGGTAGCAATGGAAGTTTCACCGGAAAAACAAATCTTCAATTTTAAGTCAGCCTTACCTTCCTTAAGGAGTATTGGAATTGTTTACAATCCGGAAAAAAGCGGAAATCGAGTGAAGGCGGGAAAGAAAGCCTGTCAAAAGTTGGGGATAAAACTTATTGAGAAAAAGGTTAGCTCCCCCAAGGAGGTGCCCGGTGCATTCAGGGATTTAGTGGGAACAGTGGATGCCATCTGGCTGCTGCCGGATAACACCGTACTAACTAAGGCTTCCTTTAATTTCATCTTAAAAACTGCAATGGAAGAGAAGATTCCTTTATTAGCTTTTTCCGAGATCCTGGTCAAAGGTGGTGCTCTCCTGGCATTTTCTACTGACTATCGGAATGTAGGGAATTTGGCTGGTAGTTTGGTGAAAAAAATATTGAGTGGGGTAGCGCCCAATACCCTCTCCTTGGCCTCTCCCGAAGGGGAACTTATCCTCAATCTACATATAGCGGATTTCCTGGGAATAAAGATTAAAGAAGAGATTAAGCAGAAGGCAAAGGTGATCGATTAAGCGACCTGCCTGTCCTGCGGAAGCAGGCAGGCATGAAAAAGGTTTGGGAGTTCTAAATAGTGTCTACCGAACAGTTAGAGAATTTTAAGCAGATTCTGGGAGACCGATACGGGCTAAACTTTGATCCGAGGAATGATAAGACCCTGAAAAAGGCCATTACGAAACGGCTGGAGGCCCTGGGGTTTAAATCTGACATTGACTACTACTCATTTTTGAACAAGTCGACCGGTGCCGCGGAAGAGTTTGACGACCTGATATCCCTGTTGACCGTCGGCCACACCAATTACTTCAGGTCACCCGATCATTTCCGGGCCCTCAAGGAATATGTCCTGCCGCGAATCGTCTCCCAAAAGGCTGACAAAGATAAAAGGCTCAGGATCTGGTCAGCGGGTTGCTCTACCGGTGATGAGCCCTACTCAATCGCCATCACCCTGCTGGAATGTTTTAAAGGCATTAAGCAATGGGATGTAAAGATCCTGGCAACTGATATCAATACCCAATTTCTTCAGCATGCGCGCAGTGGAATCTATGACTCCTGGACCACCAAGTATGTGGACCAGAAGCTTTTTGATAAATATTTTGTGAAGACAGAAAATAGTGCGCTGCTCAAGGATCAGGTAAAGAATATGGTCAAATTCTTTTATTTAAACTTAGCTACCGATGGTTATTCATTTGCCCAGGAGGGGAAAGATAAGTTTGACATAATCTTTTGCCGTAATGTTCTGATCTATTTTCGCAAGGAGATGGTCAAGAGGATCATTAAAAAGTTTTATGACCTGCTTGAGGATAAAGGTTATCTTTTTCTGGGTTATTCCGAAAATCTGACTCAGATATCCCGGGGTTTTGAACCCAATTCCCTCTACGGAGTATTCTTTTATGAGAAAAGGCCGCCGGAACTTCGGACCAAGCCCAAGCAAGTTCCCCAGGCCAGGCCCATAGAAATCCCCTCCCCTCCCCGGATAAAGCCGAAGGAGACCGTAGCCCCGGAGCCGAAGGAGACCGTAGCCCCGGAGCCGGAGGAGATTGACGAGGAGAGATTGTACTTAGAAGGTATCAATCACTTCGGCGAGGAGAGGTTCGAAAAGGCAGCGGAGATATTCGAGCATATCCTGGAGAAAAATCCCCGCTCGGCCCGGGCCCTCTTAGGGATCGGCTTCCTTCTGGCAAATAAGGGGAGGGACCAGGAGGCCCGGCAAAAGGGCCAGGAGGTCTTAGAGATTGATCAGCTACTGCCCGAGGCCTACTACCTGCTGGGGATACTGAATGAGAGGGAGGGGAGCCTCAAGGCCACCAGAGAGAGCTACCAACGGGCAATCTTTCTGGAAAAGGATTTTATTATGGCCCATTTCAATCTGGCCATCCTTTACAAAAGGGAGGGGAAATGGAGGGAGGCCCAGAGGGAATTTAAGAATATTGTTAATATCTTAAAGACCAGGAAGGACAATGAGCCAATTAAATTCTCCGGAGGTTTTAATAAGAGAAGTTTTTTGAAGATCTGTGAGGAGGCAGTGAGGAGTAAGTAATGCCGAAAGCTACGGGTAAAGATTACGATACCGCAAAAATACTGGAGGAGATGAGGGATCAGTACTGGAAGGGTCTTGCCGAGGAAGAGGAAGAGGAGAAAGGGGAGAGTATTCAACTAATAACCTTTCGCATTGCTAATGAGTTCTATGGCATTGAGACCAGTTACGCCAAGGAGGTGTTGAAGATTCCCAAAATTGTCCGGGTTCCTCATACACCTGAATGGGTCCTGGGGGTGATAAATCTGCGAGGAAGCATTGTCTCAGTTATTGATCTCAGGATCCTGTTTGGATTAGCAGTAAGCGAGCTTAGCCCGAGCGCACGCATAATTACTCTGAGCGCCGGGGAGATCTATACCGGAATGCTAGTCGAATCAATAGTAGATATCATTAACCTTCCCAAAGAGGATATCCAGCCGGCTCTGGAAACCATGGGAGGGATTGAGAAGGATTTTATCCGGGGGCAGGTCCCCCAAGAAGAAGGGTTGCTGATCCTTTTGAATATTGAAACAATCTTGAAGTCCAGAGAGATGGAGGGAAGCTATGAGAAAGGATAAAGAAGGGGGGGGGCAGGACATGATCGACTCGGAAGAGGAGAAGGAGGCAAGACTTAGTTTGCAATTAAAATTTACCTCTTTTCTCAGTGCCCTGATTATCGTTGTGGGCCTGGCTCTGGGATGGTATTTCTTGAGCCAATCCACAAAGATATTGCTGGATCAGTTGACTAAAAGGGCAAAATCACTAACTTTAAATCTGGCCAGTGGTGCCAAATTTGGAGTATTGGCAGAAGATAAGGTTACTTTGAATCTGCTCATCGATGGCCTGTACGGAGATGAAGATGTAGCTTATGTGGTGATCTCGGATGAGCGGGGAGAGGCACTGATTGAAAGATTTAAGAGAGAGGAAAATCCGGTAGGTATTGCCGGGTTTGCCCGAGAAGCCCTGGACTCGGGTGAGCTTCAGCTCAACCCCTTGACCTCCCCTGCCGGGGAAGCCCTCTATGATATCTCTGCCCTGGTTACCTTCCAGGAGAAGCAGAAGAAAGAAGAGGCTACTGCGGAAGAATTTTTCGGATTTGAGGAGGGATGGGATGAGGGTGCCCAATCACCCAGCCCGGCTGAGGAGGAAACTGCGGGAGGAAAGATCGTCAAGCTGGGGGTCGTTCAGGTTGGGTTTACTCTGGAAAATGTGCTCCGGGAGATCAATTCCGTTAGAAGGAATGGGATATGGATTACCCTGATTATTATCGGGTCAGGAATGGGGCTCTCTCTGCTTCTTGTCCGATTGATTGTGCGACCGATCAAGAATATGGCTGTGGCGGCTAAGCGGATTGCCGGAGGAGATCTGGATCAAACCGTGGAGGTAAAATCCCAGGATGAAATCGGGGTTCTGGGACGGTCTTTCAATCGGATGACCAGGGCAATTGTTAAGAATATCCGTGCCCAGAATGTCCTGATAGAAAGCATTAAAAATACTATTCAGCAGCTCAGCAGCTCTACCAGCCAGATCATGGCAATCTCCACCCAGCAGTCACGAGGGGCCACTGAGCAGGCCACTGCCATGCAGGAGGTAATGACTACCTCAACAGAGATTGCCGTCAGTGCTAAGGAGATTGCCGGAACTGCCGGTTCCGTGGAAGATGTTGCCAAAAAGAGCTCCCTGGCCTGTAACCAGGGGGAAAGTGCTGTCAGTGATGCTATCCAGGGCATAGCCCAGGTAAAGGATCAGGTTAACTCAATTGCAAAAAGTATGTTGGAGCTGGGGGAAAAGTCCCAGCGGATCGGAGGGGTAGTGGATATTATCGAGGAGATCTCCGAGCAGACCAATCTGCTGGCACTGAATGCCTCGATTGAGGCTGCCGGGGCTGGGGAGGCCGGGAAGAGATTCTCCGTGGTTGCCGAGGAGGTCAGAAGGCTGGCCGAACGGACGATTGAAGCCACTAAACAGATCAATCAACTGATCTCGGAGATTCAACGCTCAACTAACAATGCGATTATGGCTACCGAAGAAGGTTCTCGGGCAGTTGATAAGGGCTCAGCCCTGGTTGATAAGGTAAGTGAGTCATTGCGCAATATCATCGCCCTTTCCTCCGAAACCACCCAATCGGTTAAGGAAATTCACCTCTCTACTCAGCAGCAGACCTCAAGTAGTGAACAGATGGCGTCAACTATCTCGGAGATCAGTGACATCACCCAGCAGGTTGTCACCGGTGCCAAGGAGACCGAAGGAGCGATGACTGATCTGAATGAGCTAACCGAAAGATTAAAGGAACTGGTTGTGCAGGATGGTCGGGCTTAGATGAAAAATCAGGAGAAGTATTTAAGTATATTCAAGACCGAGGCTGATGAACATCTTCAGGCTTTATCTAAGGGCCTGCTTGAGCTGGAAAAAAATCCTGGCAAGGTAGAGCTGATCCATCACTTGATGCGCAGTGCCCATACCATTAAGGGATCGGCAAGGATGCTTGATCTTGATGAGATCGGCAAGATTGCCCACCGGATGGAGGATCTGTTCAAGGCAATTGAGGATGGAGA
>JAUWWP010000108.1 GCA_030616835.1 Deltaproteobacteria bacterium
GCCTGAACTTCCTTTCTTCGGATAGCTTAACGATATTCCTTAGCTCTCCTACGAGAGTCTCCTGCTCAGCCCTGGTGCCCCAGCGGATAAGCGCGGCAGGGGTCTGTGGACTCCGGCCGCACCCTAACAACCTTTGCACATTTGCGGCGAGCTTCCCTATCCCCATCAGGAATACCAGTGTTCCGGCTCCGGTGGAGATCTTCTCCCAGGCAATATTGGAGTGTTCTTTGGTGGGATCTTCCTGACCGGTAATGAAAGCAACCGTAGAGGTGTAATCACGGTGGGTTAGGGGGATACCGGCATAGGCAGGAACCGCAGTGGCTGAGCTAACTCCAGGAACTACCTCAAAGTACACTTCTGCCCGAACCAGCTCTTCTGCTTCCTCTCCTCCCCGACCGAAGATGAATGGATCACCTCCCTTGAGACGAGCTACTATCTTCCCTTTTTTCGCTTCTTTAATAAGAAGCTCGTTTATCTTTTTCTGAGAAGAGCTGCTCCCTCCTTTCTTCCCGGCATAAATTAATTTAGCTCCAGGGGAAGCATGACCCAGAATTTCGGTGCTGACCAGATAATCATAAACTATGACCTCGGCCTCTTCAATACACTGCTTGCCCCTCAAGGTAAGCAGTCCCGGATCCCCAGGGCCAGCGCCGATTAAATAAACTCTGCCCTTTTTCAAAGATTATCTTCCTTTTTCAGTCTAAATTGAAAAGCTTCCGAGCAGCCTCCAGATAAAGGGAATCATCCCCCTTAAGCTCTTGCTTTTTAAGCTGAGTTATGGGGTCATGCAGGATCTTATTGACGATGGAAGAGGTTAATGCCTCTAAGGCCCTCATCTGCTCCGGGCTCAGCTCTTTAAGATGGGACAGGCCTTTCTCTAATTCCTTCTTGCGAATCCCTTCCATTTTCTCCTTTAATGACTTGATGACTGGCACTACCTCCAGATTTTCCAGCCAGCAGTAAAATTGCTTTGCTTCTGCTTTAACGATCTCTTCCGCCTTAACGGCTTCCTTTTGCCTTTCCTTGATATTTGCCGCCACTACCTTTTCCAGGTCATCAATATCATAGAGATATACATTAGCGATGTTATTGATTTTAGGGTCAATGTTCCGAGGCACCGAGATATCAATGAAGAACATCGGCCGATTTTTCCGGGCCTTCATTACCTCTTCCATCTTCTCCGGCCGGATCAGATAATGAGGGGCAGCCGCGGAACAGATCACAATATCAACCTTATCCAAAAAATTATAAAAGTTATCGAAGGGTAAAGGGGTGCCCTGAAATTCCTCGGCCATTTTTTCTGCCCGGCGGTAGGTTCGGCTGGTAACAAGCACCTCCCGGACCCCATTACTTTTTAGATGCCTGGCAGCCAACTCTGCCATCTCCCCAGCCCCAATCAGCATTACCAGCTTTTCCTCCAAGCTCTCAAAGATCTTCTTGGTCAGCTCTACCGCAGCAAAGCTGACTGAGACAGCATGATTGGCGATTCCAGTTTCGGTTCTTACCTTCTTGGCTACTGAAAATGCCCGGGGAAGCAGCCTGTTCAAGACTCCCCCGGTTGTCCGATACTCTAAAGCATCCTGATAGGCTTTCTTAACCTGGCCCAGGATCTGGGGCTCGCCTACCACCATGGAATCCAGGCTGCTGGCCACCCGGAACAGATGGTGAACTGCCTCTTGCCCAGCAAAGCTGTCTATATATTCCTGGATCTGTTCCAGGGGGATCTGATGGTATTCGGAAAGGAATTTCCTCAACCGGAGTGGACCCTGGGCATCATCACCGCTATTGGCATAGATCTCTACCCGATTGCAGGTGGAGACGATCAAACCTTCTCTAATCTCTGGAAGTTCCTTGACTCTGGGCAAAGCCTCTTCCAAAGAAGATTCAGAAAAGGCCAGTCTCTCCCGAATTTCAATCGGAGCGGTTTTGTGACTTAATCCTACAACGATGATATTCATGCCTGGGTTAAGAAGCTGCCACGGATCTTTCCTTAAACTTGCTTCTAAACAAAATTGTGGGCTCCCTTCAAGAGCAGGTTTACTCCCACAAAAGTAAATAGCAGCACTGAAAAACCAAGGATAGACAGGATCGCGGCCCTTCGACCCCGCCAGCCAAAGGTGAGCCTTCCATGGAGCAAAGCGGCATATACCAGCCAGGTAATCAGTGACCAGGTCTCCTTGGGGTCCCAATCCCAGTAAGATCCCCAGGCGTACTGGGCCCAAACTGAGCCAGAAATTATCCCCAGAGTAAGCAAGGGGAAACCCAGGGTCAGACAACGATAGTTCATTTCATCGAGTACCCTTAGAGAGGGAAGGCGGTGGTAAAAAAAGCCCATCCGCTTACCCTTGACCTGATGTTCCTGGAGAAGATACATAATCCCGCTACAGAAGGCCAAACCAAAGAAGCCGTCGCCCAGGAAGGCAAGAGTAATATGGATAGGAAACCAATAGCTTCTGAGAATGGGATCCAGGGGCTCCTTACTGCCGGGGAGGGCGGCGGCTATGAGGATAGAGAGCAAAGCCAGAGGGGTCAGAAAGGAACCAAGGACAATCACCTGATATCTCAACTGAAGCAGTAAATATACGGCTACCAGCGTCCAGGAGAAAAAAGAGAGCGATTGCGGGAGATTTGTCACCGGAGCCTGACCCAGCTCAAGATATTGGCTGAGAAGTTCAAGGCTATGAGCAAGAAAACCTCCGGCTAACAAAGCAGAGGCTATCCGGGTAAAGATGGGCTTCTGTTTATACAGGCAGGCTAAATATGCCAGGGTTGCCAGAAAATAGAGACCTAAGGTAATCTTAAATAACATAAAAGCCTTTAACTATAGTCAACGGCATAAATAAGTTGACTCTTTGCTGTCATTGCGAGGAGGGCAAGGGCCGACGAAGCAATCTTAAAAATGCTGAGATTGCTTCGCTCTGCTCGCAATGACTTCTTATTCTTATTATATATACTTATTTTATTCATTGACTATAAAGCCTCAGAGGGAGAGGTTTAATTCGGCCAGGCAGTAGCCCTTGCCCAGAATATCCTGCAAGAGCTCATCGATCTGTTCAATCTTTCTATCTCTAATAAACTCTAAGAGGTTAGAGTTAATTAATTTATTAAATTTAGCCTTATTCTGCTCAGAATTGGAGCCCATTTCCACCAATCTTTCCCTAACCGCACTTAGCAGGTTGAGCAGGGTCTTATACTCCTCGCCGAAGCTCTCTTCCAGCTCCTTCCTGATTTTCTGTGATAGTGCCGGGCTTTTCCCTCCGGTGGAGATGGAAATGAGCAGATCGCCCCGGCTTACCATGGAGGGGACGGTGAAATCACAATTTTTGGGGTCATCAACTGAATTGAGAAGAACCCCTTCTTCCCTGGCCTCCTGCAAGATCCGGCGGTTTACCCTGGGATCATTGGTGGCTCCGAATGCTAATACCGCTCCCTTAAGATCACCTTTGCGATAGTTGCGAGCGATATTCTCAATACGACCTTTACGAGAAAGCTTGCCTAACTTGGGGGTCAATCTTGAGCTTACCACCACTACTTTCGCCCCGGCGCCCAGCAGGTTTTCTACCTTCCTTTCCGCTACCTGCCCCCCTCCAATAACCAGGCATCTCTTATCCTTAATGTTTAAATTAATTGGATAATATTTCATCTTCCTCTATTTCAGTAGGAAATCGAGGTAATTTTATCACAAAATATCATAGGAAACAATAAAAACGCAGAGGGCAGGGGGATAAGTCCTTATTAAGTGGCTTAATAGTGAGTAGTAGAGAGCGGAGGTTTGATTATCCTGAGGGTAATTCTTTGGAGGGCTTTTTGCTGTCCTTCTTTGCACTCTCAGAAGAATCGGGTTTTTTCTCGGGCTCCTTTTCCCGGGAAGCTTCTTCCTTGCCTTTGCCGGCATAGTCAGTGGCATACCATCCTTTGCCCTTTAAGACAAAGGCGGCCGGGGAGATAACCTTAGCAACCCTTCCCCGGCATTGGGGACAGGTCTTAATGGGTTTCTCATTTATTTTCTGCATTACTTCAAACTTATATTTGCACTTGCTGCAGATATATTCATAGATGGGCATTTACTTGCCTCCCCTGAGCATCTCTAACCCTACTAATATTAATATAATATTCATTGCATTGAGAATCAAGAGGTTACATCTTGAAGTTTCCTCAAAAAATCCCTCAAGTAGGGGCAATTCATGAATTGCCCCTACAATTTGCATTCAGCCTTCGTAGCCACTACGGCGAAGTAGGCTTTTTCACTTTGCAATTTCTTTACGGTGGGGATTATTAGGCAGGTGATTAGAAGGGCCCCCTTAAATCTTCAGGGCTTTCCCTTCTGTCAGCCAGGTTCTCAAAGCGGGTGTAGCTGGTCAGAAAAGCAAGTTCAATAACTCCGGTAGGGCCATTCCGTTGCTTCCCGATAATGATCTCCGCTTTGCCTTTATCTTCAGTGTCAGGGTTATATAACTCATCCCGATAGATAAAAGCGATAAGGTCAGCATCCTGTTCGATTGCCCCGGATTCTCGCAGGTCGGCAAGTTGTGGTCTATTACCCGGGCGCTGTTCAGTGCGGCGGGAAAGCTGGGATAGGGCTACCACCGGAACACTCAGCTCTTTAGCCAGGGCCTTCAGCGAACGGGAGATATCCGAGATCTCCTTCTCCCTGCTTTCTACATCCCGTCGTCCTTGCATCAACTGAAGGTAGTCCACAATGATTAATCCCAGATTTTGATCTGCCTTAAGTCTCCTTGCCTTAGCCCTCATCTCCAGCACGGTTATGGCCGGGGTATCATCAATGAAGATAGGAGCCTCGGAAAGCCTTCCAGCGGCACTGGTCAGCCGCGGCCAGTCACTCTCACTTAGGAACCCCCCCCGCAGTCGGCTGGCATCCACCCTGGCCTCGGAGCAGAGCATCCGCAATACTAATTGCTCTTTAGCCATCTCCAGGGAGAAGATAACCACCGGAACATTAGCTTCAATTGCTGCATACTGGGCAATATTCAGACTCAGGGAGGTCTTACCCATACTGGGTCGGCTGGCGATGATGATCAGATCCGAGGGCTGCAACCCGGTAGTTATCTGGTCAAAATTAATAAATCCGGTAGGAATCCCGGTAACTAATTCCTTCTTTTCGTATCGCTGATCGATAAATTTGAAGCTATTTTTGATCAGATCTCGAATAGAAAAATAAGAGGGCTTAACTCTTTTTTCGGATACCTCGAAAATGGAGCGTTCGGAGCAATCCAGGAATTCCTCAACATTGCCGGGCAAGTCATATCCCTGAGTAACAATCTCGGTGGCAGCATAGATCATCCTTCTCAAGAGGGCCTTTTCCTTAATAATCTTGGCATAATGGGTAATATTGGCGGCGGTGGGGACAATGTCTGCCAGAGAGGCTAAGTAGGTAGTGCCCCCAACCTCTTCCAGCCAGCCTTTGTCCTTCAGAACATCGGTCAGGGTGATAAGATCTACTGGCTCGGACTTTTCGTCAAGCTCCAGCATAGCCAGGAAGATCTTGCGGTGAGTCTCCCGATAGAAATTCTCGGGGGCATCAGCACCCAGGATCTCCAGGGACCGATTAATTGCCTCATTTTCCAGAAGAATTCCTCCCAGGACCGATTGCTCAGCCTCAATACTCTGAGGAGGAACCTTATGTAGCAGGGAATTAATATCTTTAACAGCCATTCCTTAATCTTTTACCACCCAGACCTTAAGTTTTGCCTGAGTCTCGGGAGTGATCTTGATAGGAACAGTATAAACTCCCAGGGTTCTAATCGGTTCCTCGAGCTCTATCTTCCTCCGATCGATCTCCACTCCCTCTCTCTTCAGGCCTTCCTCAATATCCATCGAGGTTACCGCTCCGTAAAGCTTGTCATCCTCGCCTACCTTTACCCCGATAGTGCAGGAGATAGATTCAATCTTCTCCTTAAGGCTCTCGGACTCCCTTCGTCCCCTTCTTTTTTTATGTTCGATTAAAAGCTTTTCATGTTCCAGGGCCTTCAGATTTTTAGGACTGGCTTCCACTGCGATCTTTCGGGGAATCAGGTAATTCCTGGCGTAGCCATTGGCTACTTTCACCAGGTCTCCTGCCTTACCCAGTGAAGATACATCCTCCCTTAAAATTATCTGCATAACTGGCCTCTCCGAGAAAATATTTCTTTAGGTGAAATGAAAAACTATTAAGGCTATGGCCTACCTTCTCGATAGAGTAAAAGGAAGCAAGGCTAAGTTTCTGGCTCTATTGATGGCTCTGGTTATTTGCCTTTGATGTTTGGCACAGTTTCCCGAGAGCCTCCGGGGTATAATCTTCCCCTTCTCGGTAACAAAATTGCGCAGGATTTTTGGATCCTTAAAATCTACTTTTAATCCCTTGCAGAAACGGCAACCCCTACGATACTGAAAGTCAGGTTTTCTAGATTGGAAACTCATTTAGAACCTAACTGCTTAAGCTTTTCTAAAAAATAAATCTGGTTAGCAACAACCTCGATCTCAGTTCGCCTCTGTCCTTCTTCGGTCTCCCAGCGCCTCTCCTGCAACCGGCCATCAATAAGAATATATCTTCCTTTAGTTAGGTTTTCAGCACAGCTCTCTGCCTGTTTACCAAAGGTAACTATATCAAAATAGCTAACCTCATCCTTGAATTCATCCTTTTGCCGATAGCGGTTATTGACTGCCAATCTTAGACTTGCTACTGCTGCTCCACTGGGGGTATAGCGAATTTCGGGATCATTGGTTAAATTCCCCATCAAAATAACCTTGTTATAATCTGGGCCCCTGTCCATTTCTCTTCGGTCTTCCTCAGCCTTGTCTTTCATTCCCCTGTTCGTCCCCCTCCTTTGCCTCTGCCTGCACAGGTGAGCTTGGCTCCACAGCATCAGCGACCTTGAAGCTCTGATACCTAATTACCTCCTCAATATGCTTCAGAGCTCTGTCCACCTCGTCTACCAGGCCGGGATTACCCACGTAATCCAAGAAGACGTAGAAGCCTTTAAGGTTTTTTTTAATTTTATAGGCCAGAGGCTTCTTTCCCCAATTCTCAACCCGGAGTATCTTCCCCTGGGCTCGCTCAATGATCCCCTGGAGCTTTTCCTTAATGGACTGGATTTGCTCCTCGGAAGCATCCTCTCGGGTAATATAAATAGTTTCGTATCTTCGCACTAACTGTTACCGCTAAGTTTTCGTTTAGATTTTTTATAACAGATAAAAATAAAAAGTCAAGGAAATAAGAAACATCATCATTAAAAATATGCAACCACAGAGGGCGCAGAGTGCCCAATAATCTTCTGCGCCCTCTGTGGTCAAGAGAACATTCTTACCCGAAGATTAGATTTTCTATTCCAGAATGAAGGTAATCTCTACTGTTACCCAGTACTCATCGATTTTCCCATCCTTTAACGTCGCCTTTTGGGAGATGACTTCAAGGTCGGTCAATCCTCTGAGTGTCTTATTAGCTCTGTTCAATGCCTCACCTATTGCCTCCTGAAATCCCTTGGGCGATGAGGCGGTTACTGTAGTAACCCTTGCTACTGCCATATTAGTTCACCTCCTCCCTTTTCTGCAATATACTAAAAACCTTCCCTCTTACCATACCTTTGCTATTGGACCCTAACAGGTTAAATGAAGGGCAGCGATTACTTTTTGCGAGCTGCCCAACTGGTTGTAAATTTGACAGGCTTTCTCC
>JAUWWP010000129.1 GCA_030616835.1 Deltaproteobacteria bacterium
GTAGAACTATGTGATCCCGGGCCAGAAGAAAAAGTGATTGATTTTGCCTGCGGCTCAGGGGGGTTTCTTGGTGCGGTGGCTAATCGAATGCTTGACAAGGTCAATATTAACCACTATCTCAGCAGTAAACTATTTGCCTGTGATGCTGATTTGTTTTCGGTTTCTACTGCTCAGACTTTTATGGAGCTACTTCTTCCGGGAAAGCAGAGCCCTGCCGAAATCTCCGAGAAATCATTCTATGCGAGTGCCCTGAAACCGGGGGAACAGATAACACTTGATGATTACCATCCCGATATCGGAATAACCCGACCCCGTAGGCTTCCTTTCACCTCTACTTTAAAAAAAGGCGTGCTTAATATCTTTCATCACAACGGCCTTTTCTCTGTAAAAATCCATAGTTGGGAGCGCGATTTAGGCCACTTTATTCCGGAAAAGAGTTTTGATGTAGTGATTAGTAATCCGCCCGCGGGGGCAAACTATAATTTAGGCCATGAAGATGAACTAAAACAGCTCTTTCCTATGGAAGGTAGAAGGAAAACATTACAGAATGCACCACTCTTTATCCAAAGGGCGATTCAACTGGCTAAGAATGGAGGAAAAATTTGCCTTATCATTCCTGATGGAGCATTGGCTAATATACAGCTAAAATATTTGCAAGACTATATTTTCGCCAATTGCCAGATTAAAGCAATAGTTTCTTTGCCCCGGGGGATCTTCCCCAATGTGCCATCGAAGATGAGCGTTTTATATATGATCAAAACCAAAAAACCGGCTTTAAAAGAGCCGATCTTTATGGCCGCTGTTAAAACCGGGTCAGACCCAAAGACCGGGGAAGAATATAATCTTGAAAGCGAACTTACAGAGATTCTGAAGGAATATCGCAAGTTCGAATGAGGTATAAATGGCAAAGTTGATAGTGAAAAAGGGAGAAGAGGCCGTTGAGGAGTTTCTTCTGGGAGGAGAGGGGGCGGGCATCGGTAGGGGTGAGGGGAACGAGATCCTTCTCTCTGACCGAAGTGTCTCCCGCCGGCATGCCCGGATAATCCGGGAAGGGGAGCGGTGGTTCCTGGAGGATCTGGGAAGCAGCAACGGGACCTTCATTGAAGGGAGAAAGATCAAGAAGGAAGAGCTAATCTCGGGGACTGAGTTCAGGATCGGGAAATTTAGTATCTCATTCAAGGAAGAGAAAAAGCCAGAGGTGGATAAGGAAGGCACAATAATCGAGAAGGACGAGGAGGGGACGGCCGTAGGGGATATACCTGAGGAGGGTACCAGGCGGGAGAAGATTGACCCAGAACGGACAGTCTGCCGGGATGAACTGCCCGATGATATCGGAGAAGGCTTCCAGAGGGCAATGCTGGTGGCACTCAGCGGTCCTCGGGAAGGAGAGACTTACCTCCCGAATAATTCTGAGTTTAACATTGGCCGAGGGGAGGAAAATCAACTAACAGTTGCTGATCCCTTGGTCTCGCTCTCCCATGCGGTGATTATCCCCCAGGGGGAGCTATTTCTGCTGAAGGATCGGGAAAGTAAGAATGGCACCCTGGTGAATGGGAAGCAGATTAATGAAAAGACCCTTAAGATGGGGGATATCATTAAAATAGGGCCCCAGGAACTGCGCTTTGTGGAGAGGGGGGAGATCTACTCGCTTACCCTCGGCCAGAAGGAAGCGGGGGTTAGTTTAAAGCCCGAGCCTGGGGCCGCGGGATTACGCCTGGCCTCAACCACAAAAAACCTTGGCCAGGCAATGCGAAAAAGGCCCTTAATTCCTATTGCCTCAGTATTGATAGTCTTCTTTTTGGTTATCCTTCTCTTTCAGAGCGGTCCGGAGAAAACCGAGGTTGCTGAGCCCAAGACCAAGGAGCCTTTGCCAGATGACAGCTCAACTAAGATCCAGATACTGGAACATCTGAGCCAGGGCCTGGAGCATTTTAACTCCCAACTGTGGCAGGAGGCCCAAGAAAGCTTTGCCCAAGTCCTGAGTCTGGACCCTGAAAACGAGAAGGCCAGTATGTATCAGGCCAAGGCCCTCCGCGAGCAAGAAAATAAGCTCATCCTGAAGAAAAGCAGGGAGGATTATGATCAGCAGAGGTGGGAGGATGCCCTATCCGAGCTCCGGGAGATCCCCCCGGAAAGCTTCTATTATGACCAGGCCCAGCGAGAGATCAGCCAGGTGCAAGAACAGCAAATAAGGATCTTAATTGGCGAGGGCCGGAGATTTCTGGAGGAGGGGAAATGGGATGAGGCCAGCCAGAAGTTCATCCAGGCTCTAAATATTGATCCTGATAATCTCCAGGCCCAGGAACTAAAATCCCAGGCAGAGGAGGCGAAAAATAAACAGGCAAAGATTGCCGAGAGAAAAAAACAGCCCACCCGGCCAAAGAAAAAACTTAGAGCCAAACCCCAAAAAAAGGTGGAGAGGGAAACTAAAGTTATTGCTTCCGTACCTGAGGCTCCTAAGGTCTCCCAGCCGGGAAGCCTTCAGCTCACTCAACAATTAGATTCGGCGATTAAAAGATATATGGAGGGCAATATAGACGGGGCGGTAGAGGATCTGCAGAAAATCATTGATCAGAGCCCTTCGCCGGATGCTTACTCTGCAAAAGAGGCCCGGAAAAAGATTATCCTGGTGGTAAATGTTAAAAAATATTATGATCAGGGGATAGAAGATTTTGACCAGGGGAAAGGAGATCAGGCCTTTAAGACCTGGGAGAGAATGCTTTCCTTTGATCGGAGGCTTTCTGCGGGCAAAGAGAGCTTTTATGCCGCCAGAACCATTCCCCGGGTTGTTAATATTCTCCTGGATAAAGGGGAGAAGAGTTTTTCCCAGGCTAAATATCAAGAGGCCTTCTCTTTCTGGCAGAGGGCAATAGAATTAGATCCCACCAGCAAGGGGGCCCGGGAGGGTCTGGCTAAGCTCAGCCTCCATGCCCAGGAGCTCTATCGGGAGGCTTATGTCCTGGAAAGGGTAAACCTGGAAGAGGCGATTAAAAAATGGAAAGTGGTTTTGGAGATTGTGCCGCCTACCGATGAGTATTACCAGAAATCCCGGGAGAAATTGGAGCAATACCGATAAGGCAAATCCTAAGCACTAAATTCTAAATTCTAAACAATTTCAAATGACCAAAATTCAAAAAACAAAACACTGTTTTGAACATTAGATATTAGAAATTGGGATTTGTTTAGGGTTTAGGATTTTGGATTTAGAATTTATCAATTGCTAGCCCACAATAATTCGTGATGAGGCTAAAAAAACTATCTCACTTTAAAAGCATAAGGAAGTCCTGGGTAGTATTTTGCCTTTTTTCTCTTCTGCTTTTGCTTAGCTTCACTGAAGCCTTTGCTCAGGAGAGTCATTCCTCCGGCAAAGGGCTTTCCCCCCAGGTGACCGAGCTATCCCCGGAAGCGGTTGGATTGAAAAAGAGCTATAGCGGGCGGAAGATATCCCTTGATTTTAAGGGTGCTGATATTCAGGACATCCTTCGAATCCTTGCTGAGGTGGGAGGCGTAAACATTGTCGCCGGCGACGATGTCAAGGGAAAGATCACGATAAGGCTGATCGATGTCCCCTGGGATCAGGCCCTGGATATCATCCTGCTCACGATGGGACTGGGGAAGGTTCAATTCTTCGACCCATAATCCTCCCCCTCGCCGCATCCTGGGCACTTCGGGGAATAGGTTGAGTTTATGGGTTGTGGTTACGCAGCTTGTCCTGAGCAAAGTCGAAGGGCTAGAATCGGTATACGTAAAACGGTTATGGATGAAATCAGAAAGCAAATTATCGGTGCTCATAAGGATAAACACAACCTAATGACGAGAGACGAAACCAGCAGCGCAACCGAACAACGAAAAACAAATTAAAAGGAGGGATTAAAAATGTGGTTGCAGACTAGGCTTTATTTATTGCTCGGGGTGATGTTCGCCATTGTTTATGCGGTCATCGTGGTTGGTGCCAGCAGCATCGGGATCTCGGGATTTATGTTTTATGGCCTCTTAGCCGTCGGGCTCCTGTTCCTCCAGTTTATGATTGGCCCCAAGCTGGTCGAGTTCTCGATGAAGGTAAAATACGTTTCCGACGCCGAATACCCGAAGCTCCATGCCATGGTCTCCGAGCTTGCCGCCGCGGCCGGCATTCCCAAACCCAAAGTGGGGGTTTCGGCGGTTCCCATTCCCAATGCCTTTGCCTTCGGTCGCTGGGGATCGGACGGGAGGGTCTGCGTTACCGAGCAGATTATCCATCTTCTGAGCGAGAAGGAACTGAGGGCGGTCCTCGGCCATGAGGTCTCCCACCTGAAACACCGGGATGTCACCGTGATAACCATGCTCTCGGTGGTACCGATGGTCCTCTGGTATATTGCCTGGAGCTTCATGTTTTCAAGAAGAAGCAGGGGTAATACCGTTCTTTTAGGCATTGGTGCCTTCGCCCTCTATTTCATTACCAACCTGCTGGTGCTCTATGGCTCCCGGATCCGGGAGTATTATGCCGACCTGGGCAGCGTGAAACTGGGAAACGCCCCCCATCACATGGCCTCGGCCCTCTACAAACTGGTTTACGGGAGCGCCCGGATTCCCAAGGAATCCTTGAAGCAGATCGAGGGCTACAAGGCCTTCTTCGCCAGTGACCCCTCCCGGGCGATGAACGAGATCAAGGAGCTGAAGCAGATCGATCTGGATATGAATGGAACCATCGACCAGGCTGAGCTCCTGGCCCTCAGATCCCAGGAGGCACGGATCAGTACCTCTGACAAGCTTATGGAGATCATGAGCACCCACCCGAATATGGTAAAAAGGGTCAAGCACCTGTCCGAACTGGTGTAACGATGGCAGAGATTGAAGAAAAATATCAAAACCTCAAGAGAATTATCAAAGAGATAGGCTCGACGGTAGTAGCATACTCGGGGGGAGTGGACAGCACCTTTCTGCTCAAAGTTACTCATGATGGCTTGAAAGAGAAAATGGCAGCGTTAACTGCCATCTCACCTCTCTATCCTTCCTTTGAATTAGAGGAGGCAAAGAGGCTGGCCAAAGAGATGGGAGTAAAGCATCTCCTGATCGAAAGCGATGAGCTTAAGCTCAAGGGATTTGCCCAAAATACCCGGGATCACTGCTACTACTGCAAAAAGGAGCTTTTCCGGATTTGCCGGGGAAAGGCGGAAGAATTGGGATTCTCTCATGTTCTCGATGGAACCAATTTCGATGACCTCCAGGACTTCCGCCCGGGGATGAAGGCCGCCCGGGAGCAAGGGGTGCACAGCCCCCTACTGGAGGCTGAGTTCACCAAAGATGATATTCGCAAGCTGAGTAGGCAACTGGGGCTTCCTACCTGGGATAAGCCGTCTTTTGCCTGTCTTTCTTCTCGGTTTCCCTACGGGACCGAGATTACCCGGGAGAGACTGGAGCGGGTGGCCCGGTGTGAGGAGCAACTGCGAAAACTGGGCTTCAAGCAATTCCGGGTTCGCTACCATAATGAAGTAGCCCGGATCGAGGTGGGAAAGGAGGAAATTGCAAAGTTTCTCGAAGATGGGAATAGAGATTTTATCGTCGAAAAATTCAAGGAATATGGATTTACTTACATTGCCCTCGATCTTCAAGGCTACCGCACCGGGAGTTTAAATGAGAGGATCGGTTGAGTTAAGGGGTTGCGCAGCTGGTCTCGGTATACGTAAAACGGTTATGGGTGAAATCAAAGAGCAAATTATAGGTAATCGTAAGGGAGAACGCAACCGAATAACGACAGACGAAACGAGCGGCGCAACCGAATAACGCCTGTCCTGAGCCTGTCGAAGGAAAAGACGAATAGTGAAAGGAGAAAAAATGAAAACCAAGTGTGCTCTTTTTATTGATTTTGACAACTTCATACTCAGCATGAAGGATGCCTTTAAAGAGAAGACCGACGAAGAGTGTCTTAACATTCTTCTGAAGATAATTACCAATATGAGGGAGAAGGAGTCAAATATGCTCATCCTCTCCCGGGCCTATGCCGATTGGGAAACCTGGAGTCATATCCCGGCCCAATCAAGCCTGATGCTCATTAATGTTGAGCCCCGGTTCGTTTTAGACAAACCCGGGAAAAGCAGTGCGGACATCAAGCTTTCCCTGGAGGCCCTGGAGATCTTACTTACCCGGGACGAAATTGAAAAATTCATCATCATTGGAGGAGATCGGGACTATATCCCTATGGTCTCCCGGATTAAGGAAGGGATAAAAGAGATAGAGGTATATGGATTCAAGAATATATCGCTTTCCGGTGACCTGGCGGCAATTGCCGGCGGGGATGATAATGTGAAGAATGTCGTGGAAATGGTCGAAGAAATAGCTAAGGCATCAGAGAGCAAGAAGGTAGAGGAAAAGGTGGAGGAGAAGGGGAAAGAGAAAACGAAAAAAGCGGAAGAGAAAACGCCTCCCCCCAGCGAAAAATTTTATCTTGGTACCGATTATTTAAGCAGAGCGATTAAGCAGATATTGGATGTCGAAAAAAAATATAAAGGGGAAATATGGTTATCCCCGTTCTTAAAAAAACACATGAATCCCGAATTTGAAACTCTTAATGATGAACAGCGCAAAGAAATAATCACCCACCTAAAAGCAAAAGATGTTATTAAGATAAGCAAGGCAGATTCTAATTGGGGATATTCATACTCCGTTTTTACAGTTAACCACGATCACGATCTCGTAAAAAAAGCTGAAGGAAAAAGCTAATTTATTAGTTCATAAGTTACCTTCATTTTAATGTTTCCTTAGCAAAAAATTTTTTGGGCAACAGCCTGTGCAGTTTTTACAAAATAAAAGGCGGTTGAAGATTATCCTCCCCAACCGCCTTTTTTTGTAAGGGGATCTTGTCAGTGGTCAACCATCATTTAGTCATTTGGACTTAATACCTGTACGCATAATTCCTCTCCCCTGGGGGGAGAGGTTAGGTGAGGGGGATTAAAATCTCCAATCTACAGTCTATTGCCTTTACAAACACTTGAATCCTCGAATCCTCCTGTCCTACATAGTCCGCCGTGGCGGACGAAGTAGGACCAGTCCTTCGTAGCCTTGGCGAAGTAGGATGAACCCCTTTGGAAATCAACGAGTAATCAACACCTATCTTTTACCTCCCATACAGCTCCAGGGCCTTTTTTGCCTGAGGAGCATAGGTGCCCTTAGGCACCAGTTTCAGATAGCGGCGGAATTCAGCCCGGGCCTTCTTCATACTTCCTTCCCGCAGGTAGAGTTCACCCAGAA
>JAUWWP010000589.1 GCA_030616835.1 Deltaproteobacteria bacterium
AGGTAATAGAAGAGGTCCGGGTGCCGGTTACAAAACTTAAAGATGGGAAGATCTGGGCAGTTGAATTAATTGACTCTTTAGGCTTCCGAGGCAAGAAGGGGAAGAAGATTTCCCGAAGCGAGATCAGAAGGCTGATCAAGCAAGGGGGGATTGTAGTTGATGGGATAAAACTAAAATCGGACGAAGTTGACCTGGCAGTTAAATCGGGAATGGTTGTCTCGATCGGGAAAAAACAGTTTAGAAAACTACTTCTCGATACCAAAAAATGATCTCGGAAGATTTTGCTCCGGGATTATTAAGAATCATTGGTAGGCCGTGCAGGGATCGAACCTGCGACCCGCTGATTAAGAGTCAGCTGCTCTACCTAGCTGAGCTAACGGCCCAAAATCTTAATTCAATAATATCTATTCTTTTATAATTCTGCAAGCCTTTTTTAGCCTTTAGCCAGATCTGCATTCCAGCCAAAGATGAGTTCCAGAAACTGTTTTACAATCTTTGCCGTCGCCCCCCAGATTACCGTATTCCCATAACTGAAATAGTAAACCGGATAGGGCCTTCCCTGGTGAATGTAGGTGTTTTCTTGCTTAAAGACCTTCGGCTCTAACAGGGCTGATACCGGAACCTCGATTAACTCGGCAATCTCGGCTTGATTTACCACAAATTCATAAGGGTAAGGAATGATCCCAACAAAGGGGGAAATGCAGTAATTAGTAATCGTAGTGATATCATCCAGCTCTCCCAGGATCTTAACATCTTCACTTTTGACCCCAATCTCCTCGAGGCTTTCCCGCAAAGCGGTAGCCCGGAGACTTTCATCTCCTTCATCCTGAGTCCCTCCGGGAAAAGAGATCTGTCCCTTATGATCCTTTACGCCTTCTGTCCTTCTGGTGAAAAGTAGATGAAGCTTCCCTTCTTTCCAGAAGAGGGGCAGGAGAACCGCCGAGGGGGTAAGTTCACTTTCCCCGATAACCTTTTTCTTTCTACCTCCAAGAATCTCTCTGATCTTATTCTCCATCAGGAATCCCTTCGCTGGCTGAGCTCCCTTCCCATTAACCTACCATATTTCAGTATCATAAAAAATAAAAAGCCTCCATCCCGAATTCCTCGGAATGGAGGCTTTTTTCTGAAACAGAGCC
>JAUWWP010000389.1 GCA_030616835.1 Deltaproteobacteria bacterium
GAGCAGGCCACCAGGGAAATAATTCGGATGGGTCGCATCGCCCAACAGGCAATGAATGCTGCCATGGATGGTTTTTTCAATAATGATCCTAAGAGCCTTTCCCAGGTAGCCCCGAGGGAGGAGGCCGTAGATAATCTTCAGAAGGAGATTACCCGGTATTTAATTGAGCTCTCCCAAAGGAACTTGAGTATGGAGGAATCAGAAGAGCTTCCCGTGCTCCTTCATACGGTTAATGACATTGAGAGGATCGGCGACCATTCGGAAAATCTGGTGGAACTGGGAACCCGGAAGATTGAGCAGAAGTTACCCTTTACCCCCCAGGCCATTACTGAGATAAGGCAGATGTATGAGGAGGCCAACAATATGCTCAATGAGACTATCGAGGCCCTGGAGAATAATGATTTAGCTCTGGCCAAACGGGCATTAAAGCGGGAAGAAACCCTCAACCGGTTCCAGATCGAACTGCGGCAGAATCATGTTCAGCGGCTCAATGAGGGAACCTGCCAACTTCTCCCCGGTTTGATCTTCCTCGACTATGTGGCCAACCTGGAAAAGATTGGGGATCACCTGACCAATATCGCCCAGGCGATTATGGGTGGGCTACGCTGGGATGGACCCCCAAGGTAAGCTTAAACTATTAAAAAGGACAAGGGTTCGAGTGCTTGTCCGTTCTCCGCAGTAGGGGCAATTCATGAATTGCCCCTACTACGAAGGATGAAAGGATTTAACTGGGAAAAGTTCAAATGCCAAAATCCAAATGTCAAATGAATGACAAATGACTAAATGTCAAAAACTTTCTTTTTATTCATATATTTTGTAATTTGAACTTTGGGTTTCATTTGAACTTTGAGCTTTGACATTTGACATTATATGGGAGTCCTTGGCCCCTTGAATCCTCTCTTTACCTCAACGTGTATCAGGTTTCTTTAAATCCAGCTTGATAAACAGTTCCCGGAGCTGATCCCCGTCCACCTCGGATGGGGCCTCGGTCAGGGGACAGAAGGCCTTCTGGGTCTTGGGAAAGGCAATGGTATCCCGGATAGAGTCCGCCCCGCAGAG
Source organism: Deltaproteobacteria bacterium (assembly GCA_030616835.1). Taxonomy (GTDB): domain Bacteria; phylum Desulfobacterota. The sequence continues at coordinate 1,060 of JAUWWP010000389.1, forward strand.
AATCATAATTAATCTGTCCATTCCCAGGGCAATTCCCCCGTGAGGAGGTGCACCGTACTCGAGGGCTTCGAGAAGAAAACCGAATTTCTTCACCCCCTCCTCGGGCGAAATTCCCAGCTTCTCGAACATCTTCGTCTGAATCTCCCGCTGATGGATCCGGATACTCCCCCCTCCAATCTCACTGCCATTAAGTACCAGATCATAGGCCTGAGCCCTTACTTTACCCGGCTCCTGATCAAGCAGAGGGATATCCTCATCCCGGGGAGCAGTAAAGGGATGATGAACTGCTACCCACCTTCGGGTATCAGGATCGTATTCGAGTAAAGGGAAATCGGTAATCCAGACAAAATTAAACTGATGGTCTTTGACGAGCCTTAGCTTTTTGCCCAGGTAAATTCGTAGCCCCCCCAGAATCTCATTGACAACCTTCTCACTGCCAGCCATGAATAATAAAAGATCTCCTTCCTCTGCCTCCATTCGCTCCGATATCGCTGAGCTTTCAGCCTCGTTGAAGAACTTAGCAATAGGTGAGTTCCAGCCCTCGGAGGTAATTCTGACCCAGGCCAACCCACCCCCTCCCTGGCCGGTAACCCAGTCAGTAAGCTCATCCACTTCTTTGCGAGATAATGAAGCACAACCTTTAGCATTTATCGCCTTCACTACCCCTTCTTTCTCCAGGGCCTCGGTAAATATCTTAAACCTGCTCTCCTTTACCAGGTCCGAGACCTCTCGAAGCTCAAGTCCGAATCTGACATCAGGCTTATCCACCCCGTAGCAGGAGATGGCGTCCTGATAAGTTAATCTGGCAAAAGGGGTTTTTAACTCTATCCCCAGAGCCCCCCGGAAGACAGCAACCATCATCCCTTCTATTATTTTGAAGATGTCATCCTGATCGCAAAAAGAGAGCTCAATATCGATCTGGGTGAACTCAGGCTGCCGGTCAGCACGCAGGTCCTCATCACGAAAGCAACGGACGATTTGGAAATAGCGATCAAACCCGGAGACCATCAAGAGTTGTTTGAACAGTTGAGGGGATTGGGGAAGGGCATAGAATCGCCCGGGATTAACCCGACTGGGCACTAAGAAGTCCCTTGCTCCCTCCGGGGTACTTCGGGTCAAACAAGGTGTTTCAATCTCTAAAAATCCCTGCTGATCAAAATATTCTCTGACCAGCCTCGCAACCTTATGTCTTAGGATTAAATTCTGCTGCAAGCTGGGGCGTCGTAGATCCATAAAACGATAGCGAAGACAAACACCCTCATCCACCGATAGATTGTCCTCAATTAAAAAAGGTGGGGTCCGGGACTCATTCAGCACTCGGAGTTCATCCCCGACAACCTCGATCTCTCCGGTCTTCAGATCCGGATTAACCGTCCCCTCCGGCCTCCGTCTCACCTTCCCCCTGACCGCCAGGACATACTCATTTCTAATCTGGTGGGCTTTCTGGTGAAACTCCCGATTCTCCTCGGGGTTGAATACCACCTGGGCAATTCCTTCCCGATCCCGGAGATCTACAAAAATCAGCCCGCCGTGATCCCTTCTCCGGTGAACCCAGCCCATCAGCACTACCTCCTGACCAACATTCTCCAGGCTCAGTTCCCCACAATAGTGGGTGCGTTTCAAACCTTTCATTAAATCCATCATTTTGTACTCGGGGTAACGAAGGTTTCAAGCTTTTCTTTCTTCTCCAGAGTAAGCGCAAACTTTTGTGCTTCCTCCCGGCTGGCAAACCGCCCTACTCTTACCCGATACCAGGTTGTCTGGGAGATCTTAGTAGAAGTAATATAAGCAGGATATTTCTTCCTTATTAGCCTGGTTACTAATTCAGTTGCCTTTTCCCTCTCGGTAAAAGAGCTAACCTGGATAGTGTATTTCCCTTCTCCTGGTAAAGGAGGTTGAGTGGTTGTTATTTCTTCTTTCTCTTTTTTCTCGCCCGGAGGTGCCTCTAACCTTGTCTTTGCCGGCTCCTTCTGCGGGAGGGTCTCGTAGAAGGTGTATTCCATCTCTTTTGGGCTCTGAGGAGAAGAGGCAATCTCAGCGGAAGAGCTAATTGTTTCCTTACTGATCTTACCCTCCGGGACAGCCTCCTCCAGTGTCGGTAAGACATCATCCTCTAATAGACCCTCTTCTTCAACCCGGGTAATTGCGGGCTGC
>JAUWWP010000178.1 GCA_030616835.1 Deltaproteobacteria bacterium
TAACCGAGCAGATATTTACCCGGGATGAGCTCTACAGTGCTGATGAGGCTTTTCTGAGTGGTACTGCGTGTGAGATCACTCCTGTCCGGGAGGTGGATGATCGAACCATTGGTGAGGGTAAGCCCGGTCCCATTACCACCAGGCTCCAGGAGATCTTCTTCAAGGTGGTTAAAGGGGAAGAGGAAAAATACAAAGACTGGCTGGCTTATCTTTGAGAAGCCTTTGATCTAATTGCGGTGATGACCCTTTAGTGGTTGGTAAAACTCTGTATGATCTCGGTTGGGTCAAACGGTTGTGGTTGCGCAGCTAGTATCGGGATTCGTAAAACGGTTATGGATGAAATCAAAAAGCCAATAAAAAGCTTTGATGATAAGGGGAAACGCAACCAAGTGACGCCTGTCCTGAGCCTGTCGAAGGAAAAGACGAAACGAGCAGCGCAACCGAATAACGAATAACCAATGGAAGTCTGGTCAAACAAATATGTGGCTGGATTCATCAATTAAAATAGGTTTGCTACCCTAATTGCCTTAGATATTAAAAACGGAGTTGGCATGGAAAAGACAAAGATCCTGATGGTTGATGATAGTGAGCTCGTCTTGGCCAAAACCTCAGATGTTCTGGAGGCAGAGGGATATATGGTTCATACTACCTCCACGGCCGAAGATGCCTTTGGGGAGGTTCTGCGCAAAAGGCCGGATATCCTGCTACTGGATATTATGATGCCCGGGATTGACGGGATTGAGATCTGTTCGAATCTTAAGAAAAACTCCCTGACCAAGGATATTGCCATAATTATTTATTCGAGTAAGAAGGATGTAGAGCTGATGGATCTATGCTTTGCGGCAGGGGCTGATCATTATGTTTTAAAATCCTCGGACATGACTCTTTTGACCAAAACAATAAAGGATATTGTGAATAAGAAGTCTATTCTCTACTAAACTTGTCCTGAGCTTGTCGAAGGAAGAGGACACTTCTCATTTTTCCACAGGCAGAAATAAAAAGATGGGAAGTGTCTTTTTTTAAGTTAACCAAGGAGGAGAAAATGAGAAAGATTTTTACCTGTGGCCTTCTTTTCTCGTTCATTGCTGGGTTTATCAGCCCCAGCGCTGGAGAAAAGCCTCTCGCTAAGGACAATTTTATTCGCCTCCGCACGGTTCAATTCGACCCTCAGCAGGAAAAGCCATCCTTACCCGAGGGTCTCCAAATGGCGGAATCGGAGATAAAAAAGGAAGGCTTTTATCTCCTTCAGTTTAAGGCTCCGGTTCGGAACAACTGGAAAGAGAAAGTTAAGGGTTTGGAAGTAAAATTCTTTAGCTATATACCGGAGAATGCTTTTATCGTTCGAATGACTCCCGAGGTGAAACTACAGGTAGAAAAGCTTCCCGAGGTCCGCTGGGTCGGAATCTATCACCCGGCTTACAAGGTTCAGCCAGAGCTTCTGGAAGGTAAGTTTCGCTCAGAGAAAGAAGACAAAATCAAGCTCACCATACAGGTTTTTGCTGATGAAGACTACCAGGCAGTAGCCCAGAAGGCGCAGGGTCTCGGGTTTAATCTCCTGGAAGCCACGGATGGTGTCTACCATGAATTTTTACGGTTGGAGATAATAACCTCAGGCCTGCGGGAGAAATTGAAGTCATTGGCCAATATCCCCGAGGTGGAATGGATCGAGGAGTATGTTCCTCCTGTGTTTCATAACGACAGCGCCCGCTGGGTAATTCAGTCATATATTACTGGGAGCACCCCCCTGTGGGATCGGGGACTGACCGGCAGTGGACAGATTGTGGGGACGGGAGATAGTGGGGTGGATGTGGATTCGTGCTTCTTTTATGATTCCGGGGAAGGGATCCCTGGTGAAATTCTAAACCCCAACCAGCGAAAGATCATCGTTTACCATGACCTGGCAGGAGATGGAGGTTATGACCAGTGTTCCCACGGAACCCACACCGCCGGTACCATTGCCGGGGATAACTCGGTCAATCCCGGGGCCTATGACCTTAATGATGGGATGGCCTTCGAAGCAAAGTTGGCGATTCAGGACGTTGGTGGTTTTGGCTGCTCACTTGTTGGGATTCCTGGCGATCTTAATATTTATTTCCAGCAATCTTACGATGATGGTGCCCGGATACATTCCAATAGCTGGGGAGCTCCAGTGGGGGGAGCCTATACCACTGACTCTCAGAACTGTGATGAGTTTATGTGGGCTCATAAGGACTTCCTGATCCTTTTCTCTGCCGGGAATGAAGGGGCCTTTGGAATTGGCTCTCCTGCTACTGCCAAGGATTTGGTCTCGGTAGGGGCAACCGAGAATGCCCATCCTGGCTATGACCCGGAGAACGTGGCTAATTTCAGCAGTCAGGGGCCCACAAATGATGGAAGATATAAACCTACGATTGGGGCACCGGGGCACTATTTAAACTCAGCCAACGGAGATTACAACATCTCAACCTTCAACTGTGATTACCAGCAGATGAGTGGAACCAGTATGTCCTGCCCCGCCACTGCCGGAACGGCCGCCCTGATCCGTCAATACTTTATGGAGGGTTACTATCCCAGCGGCTCCCCAGATCCGGGAGATGCCTTCACCCCCAGTGCGGCTTTGATCAACGCTATCCTGGCAAACAGCGGGAAGAATATGACTGGGGCCTATACGGGAGGGCCCATTCCCGGGACCGGGCAGGGGTGGGGGAGGATACTGCTTGATGATACCCTTTTCTTCCCGGGGGATACCCGGGGTCTGGTAGTCGTTGATGAGACCCCGGGACTGAATACCGGCCAGAGTGCGGTTTATACTTACTATGTTGATGGGAACAACCCCCTGGAAATTAATCTGGTCTGGACGGATTATGCCTCCATTCCTTCAGCCCTGATAAACCTGGTTAATGACCTCAATCTGGTAGTAACCGGGCCCAGCGGAACCTTTCTGGGGAATAATTATTCTGGGGGTGAATCAGCACCCGGAGGCAGTGCCGACTACCTCAATGTAGTGGAAAATGTCCAGATTAACTCTCCCTTAGCCGGGAGCTACACCATTACGGTCTCGGCCTTCAATATCCCTCAGGGCCCCCAGCCCTATGCCCTGGTAGTTACCGGGGCCGCTGCCTGCAGCAGCCAGGGGATAGTGAGGTTCGATGCCGAAAAATACAATGGCTCGGCTACCGTCAATATTACCCTGGCTGACTGTGACCTTAACCTTGATCCTGGAGTAATTGACAGCGCTACGGTAGGGATGACCAGTAATACCGAGCCCACTCCCGAAATAGTTACCGTAGAGGAAACCGACCTAAGTTCCGGGGTTTTTGCTGGCTTCATTTCTCTGAGCATCGGCACCCCCACCCCGGATGGAATCCTTCAGGTTTCTGATGGTGATTTAATCACCGTAACCTACAACGATGCTGATGATGGAACCGGCAGCCCGGCAGTGGTGACCGATACCGCTCTGGTCGATGCCTCTCCTCCGGTGATCACCAATGTTGATGCCCACCCCGATGCTTCGGGAGCCTTTGCTACGATTACCTGGGATACGGATGAAGAAAGCGACAGTGTGGTTTACTATGGGCTTACCCCTTTGCTGGGTCAGAGCGAATCGGTGAGTCTCCTGAGTTCCACCCACTCGGTAATCCTTACCGGATTGATTCCTATGATTACTTATTACTTTGATGTGGAATCAACAGATTCGGTGGGCAACACCACCCGGGATGACAACGGCGGAGCCCATTATCAATTCGGCACTACTCCGCCGGAGATAGATGTTTCTCCAATGAGCCTGAATGCCGCTATTCCCGAAGGAACCCAGATTGACCAGATCCTAACCATCTCTAATCTTGGAGTTGATGCTGATTTAAGCTTTGATATTAAAGAAGAAGGAGTTTCTACTTTAACTATTTCTGCCTCAGAGTTGGGAAAACTTACTTATCTTACCCCTATTACACCGGTTTCCGAGGATTCCAATGCTTCCGAAGTTAGCATATCCGAAGAACCCTTTAAAACCTCATACCGTTTTGAGCCGGTAAAAGTTACTGCTGACTTAGAGATTCTGGTTTATTGCGATGACCCATATTCTGGACCACCGGGTAATACTTACCTTGATCAAGCCTTACAATCACTAGGTTATGCCTATACTGCTATTTATAATGATCCTAATGGCTTTGGTTCTACTTTAATTGGAGGCGGACCCTGGGACTTAGTGATCGTGGACCACAATAATTATTACGCCTTAGGAAATTGGTGGAATGAGATAGAAGATTATGTTCTCAGCGATGGTCGGGTTATCATTACCACCTTTGATATTGATGGTTCCCACAGCGAGACAACAACCTTATGGAGCACCTTGGGTGTGAGCTGGGCCAGCGATATGTCTTCGCCCCAGAGTATCTACCGGTGGGATCCATCACACCCGATCTTTAATGATCCGGAGTCAGTTCCTGATCTCACCTCCTATTTCGATGGATTTCTTGACGATGGTGACCGAATTAATGCCTTGCCCGGCGCAGAGGCAGTAGCTGGCTTTACTAGTGATTCAACTCCTAATAATGCTTCGATTGTTATTAGTGGTGATAACAATTCGCTGGTTAACAGTTTCCCTCTCTGTGAATACATTGGCGATCTTGATTCTGATGGGAAGCCTGATGCCGTAGAGCTATGGGAAAATGAGATTAGTTTCGTTATAAGTGGGGGCCTGGATATTCCCTGGCTTTCTGAAGACCCAACTGAAGGCATCGTTTTCCCTCAAACCAGTGAGGAGATTATAGTTACTTTTGATGCCGGAGACCTGACTCCGGGAACCTATGAGGCCAATTTAGTTATCAATAATGATGACCCGGATGAAAATCCGGTGACCGTCCCGGTTACCCTGACCGTTATCCCCGGCCCTAATATTGTCTATGAGAGCCACATCATTGACGATGATTCCCTTGGGGAAAGCTTTGGTGATGGTGATGGCCTGATTGAACCCCTGGAGCAGGTGGAGCTCCCGGTTACCCTGTTCAATAAGGGCAGCGCCGATGGCTTTGGGATTAGCGCCACCCTTTCTACCACCGATCCCTTTGTTTTTATTATTGATAACAACGAAGATTTTGGTGATATCCCGGCCGGAGCCACCGGCACCAGCCTTGATGACTTCGATATCACCGTCCACCCCCTGGCCCCGGATGGGCATCTCGCCGTCCTCACCCTGACGATTACTGATTCCGGAGGAATAACCTGGGTGGTCTTCTTCGAGATTGCCATTACCAATAGAAGCTCGATCTCCGGGCAGGTAACCGACTTGGCTACCGGTGTCCCGGTCACCAACGTTACGGTGAATTACAGCGGGCCCGATTCCGGGTCGGTGGGTGTTGATGGGGGTGGAGGCTATTTAATCGATAATCTAACCTCAGGAACTTATTCTCTTTATGCCTCCTCCCCCGATTATGTGGATTCGGCTCCGCAAGAAGTAACCCTTCCTCCCAGTGCCAGCGGAATTGACTTCTTTTTAGCCGCCCCGGAGATTGAGGTTACTCCTCCGGCCATGGCCGCCACTGTCCCTGAAGGAACCACCCTTGATCAAATAATGACCATCGCCAACCTGGGCAGTATGGATCTGAGCTTTGATATTACCGAGCAGGGCAGTTTAATCCCAGTAGTTGTTTTCAGTGACGATATGGAAAGTGGGATAAATGGCTGGAGCCATGGGGGAACGATGGATCAATGGGCATTGGGGTTTCCTTTTTCTGGTCCTTGGGCTCCTCATTCAGGAGCCAACTGCTGGGCAACCAATCTTTTCGGTTTTTATTTAGACTTTTCCGATAACTGGCTCAAATCCCCCTGGATCGACCTCACTGGATTGGACACTGCCACCCTGACTTTCTGGCATTATTATGACATTGAATTCTTTTTTGATGATGGTGTGTTTGAAATCTCTACCAATGGAACTACCTGGACTCCTTTAGCTTACTATGATGGCTGGTCTTTTTGGACTCAGGAGAGCTTTGACCTTACCTCGTATGTGGGTAACAGTATACAGATTCGTTTCCATTTTATCACCGATTTGTCCGTAACCTACGACGGTTGGTACATTGATGATGTGGTGGTCATGGGAACGGTCTCTGATGTCCCCTGGCTGAGTGAGTCCCCCGCTACCGGAACCGTAGCTCCCGTTGATTCAGTGGAGATTACAATAACCTACAACTCAGGTACCCTTTCTCCAGGTACTTACACCGCCACACTGAAGATAGACAATA
>JAUWWP010000130.1 GCA_030616835.1 Deltaproteobacteria bacterium
TTATTACCTCTCGAATCTGCTCCCGGGTTAGCCCCGCGGCCTGAGAATCTTTAAGGGTTACGAAAACTATGGCGAGGGTTAAGAGAAGTCCAACGCCAGCCTTTTTAACTCTATGGTTCATCTTCCACCTCCTACATAGTAATTTCAGGGATCAAACCTTTTCGGGAGAAAAATTGCAACAAGAAAAGAGAGATATCAGGGATATAGGTAATCAAAAGGAGACCTATTATACAAATGATAAAGAACGGAAGGATTGACCTGACCACGACGGGATAAGATTCCTTAAATTTTAAGGAAGAGATGAACAGGCTCATACCAACCGGTGGGGTAATAAATCCAAGCTCGAGATTCGCCAGAAAGATGATACCGAGGTGAACAGGATCAATCCCGTAAAGCTTCGCTATCGGAACAATGATCGGAACTATTACCACACAGGCAGAGAAGATATCCATTAGGCATCCGACGATTAACAGGAAGCCATTGAGAAGGAGCAGGAAGGCGAGCTTGCTCCCGATGTGTTGCTTTATCTCCTCGAAGATCTTCATAGGGATTTCCTGATCAATAAAGATGTCCGTGAGAGCCAGGGCCATTCCCAGGATGACGATGATGGCGCCGGTCATCTTCATGCTTTCCCGGATGATCTTTCCTAAATCCCTGAGCTTTATATCCCGGTTGATAAAAAGCTCAACTATCAGGACATATACGGCAGCAATCGCCGCCGCCTCGCCAGCCGAGAAAAGTCCGCCGAATATCCCGCCAACGATGAGAAAAGGCAGGGGCAGCTCCCAGATGATCTCCCTGACCGATTTCTTCACCTCACTCAGGGAAAATTTACCTCTCAAGGCAAGCTTTCTCCCCGTATAAGTGGTGTAAAAAAGATTAAGAACAATGCGCAGGGTTCCCGGGATCAACCCGGCGATAAATAGGTCCTCCACGCTTGTCTGCGAGATCACCCCATAGAGAACAAGCGGGAGACAGGGAAGGAAAAGGGTTCCCAGCCCTCCGCCTATGGTGACAAGCCCCAGGGAAAATTTTTCCGGATATCCTTCCTGAGTAAGGGCAGGATAAAGAACCGCGCCAATGGCCACAATCGTGATCCCGGAGGCCCCGGTAAAGGCAGTGAAGACAGCACAACTCACAAGGGCAACCAGCGACAACCCACCCGGCATCCATCCCAGCAAGGCGTTGCTAAAATTGATGAGCCTTTTTGGTGCCTTGCTCTCGGCCAGAAGATAACCGGTAAAGATAAAGAGCGGGATAGCAATCATTGCCGGAGCGGTGGTTATCCGGAAAAAGTCACTGAACATTGTGGCGGGATCGATTAAGAGGATAAACTTGAAGGCGATTAAAACAACCCCCCCAATAATTACAAAGAGAGGCTCCCCGCAAACCGCAAGGATAAGCAACCCTATGATGACGTAGATCATGCTCCCTCTCTCCTTGCTATTTTTCCCAACCTCCCTATCAAAGAAAGACTCACTCTCCTCTCTCGGGTCACCGCCAGCTCGGCGAGGAAGCAGAGCAGAAATTTGAATGTCATCAGGATAAATCCGGCGGGGAATATCAGGGTAAAGAGCCACTCGGGCGCCCCTCCAAGCGAGTGGATGACCGAACCAACTTCCTTTTCCACCGAGACAAATTTTAAAGCTACCAGAAAGAAGGAAAAGCAAGCCCCGGCGGCCACCAGGCTGAGCAGGGCATCGAGGTATTTATTGTAAGGGGAGGGGATGACCCGGGAGAGGAGATCGATATGGATATGCCCTCTCTCGGAGGTGGCGATGCTTGCCCCGAGGATCGCCACCCAGAGAACGGCCATACGCACAATAACATCTGCCCAGATAAAACTGAAAGAAAAAAGATTTCGTAAGACCACCTGAGAAAATGCAAGAAAGCAGAGCATCAAGAGCAGCAGGATAACCAGAAAAGATTCTATCTTGACGATATAACCTTCTATCTTCCTGAGCAGATTCATCTTGACTAACCTTAGAAATACTTACTCTTTTCCCTCAGCAGTCTTCTTGCCTTGGCCTTGGCAATCTCATTCATCAAGGCCACCTCCGGGATAGCATCCGAGGGTGCTTCCAGAACCTTCTTTAGCTCCTGCTCAAAGAGCACCTCATCCACTATGAGGGTGGCATAATACCTTGCATAAAATACATTGGCAAGGAGGAACTTCCCCTCGGAGATCTCAAAGGCCCTTTTAAACTCCGCCTCTATCTTTTCCGGGCCTCCGATAAAAACACTTGGCAGGCTGGCATAATAAGCGCCGAAAAAGACATGGGTCATCCCATAGAAATAACTGTCATCGATCAGTATGACCTGTTCCATTATCGCCTTTACATCGGTAGCCTCTACTGCCACCATTGGATCATCAATATTTAGCATGATATTTTGCCCCCAGCACAATCCGGTCCAGAGAAGTGCATGAAGGTAGTCCTTATCATCTACGAGCTTAATTGCCTCCCAGAAAGGCTTCCCTTTCTCGAGGGCCTTACGAAATTTTCGGTGATGTTTGAGCGCTTTCAGGCCATAATCCCGGCCCTTTAAATAAAGAGCAGTCGCATACTCCGGGTCCTCATCTTCCACGAAGCCAGTAGCGTAACCGCAGAACCCCTCGGCGTTCATCCCCAGCAGGTCAAAGTTGTTGGGAGTTGCATAGAGCATTCCCTGCATCAAGAGCAGACTGCCGGGCAGTCCGCTTTTTACCAGCTTATAATTAGTCTCACTGAATATTGATTTATCCACATCCTGGAGGACCGGAACCACCCTATTGACGGAAAACTTCTTCAGGCTGCAACCGCCAAGGAAGACTAAACACCAGATCAGGAAAAGAATTTTTGCCTTCATTTTAGCTACCTCGTTTGTGCCTACAAAAGACACGGCTTTTAAATAAAACGATGGTATTCTCTTTTTTCTTTTCTGTCAAGAAAATTAGAAAATTTTGGCTTTTTAACCCAAATAATGCGTTAATGTAGGGGCGGACCTCAGTGTCCGCCCCTATCCCTTCGACCCCGCTGAAAGCGGGGCTCAGGATAGGTCGGGCCGACAGAGACTTCGATCCCTACTTATGTCTGAAAGGGATAGTTTTTAATGCCTATTTAGAAAAAGCTCTTCGAAGATCAGGTCATGGATCATTGGCCGGAAACCGTTTATCCTCTGATTATCCCGGCGGGGATGAATCCGATTGCTGAGCAGGATAATCACCAGCTCCTTTTCCAGATCTGTCCAGATGGAGGTGCCGGTGAAACCGCAGTGCCCGATGGAGTGGGGTGAGAGGTATCTGCCCGAGGTCGATCCCTGGGGGGAGGGGGTATCCCATCCTAAGGCCCAGGTGGAACCGGGAGGTAGGTCCTGCCGGGTGAAAAATTCCCTTATGATCGGAGCTGGTAAGAATTCTTCTTCTCCCCTAAACGAGCGAAGCAGGACTCTAATAAATTTGAATAAATCTCGGGCAGTGGAAAAAAGCCCGGCATGGCCGGCAGTCCCTCCCATCAGGTAAGCATTTTCGTCATGAACCTCCCCACAGAGCACCCTTTTTCTCCAGGGGCATTTCTCGGTGGCCGCGAACTTAAATCTCCCCTTAGCCGGGGATTCGGTAGCCTTAATGAAAGTTGTCTGCTTTAACCCTAAGGGTAAGAAGATATTCTCCCGGCAGAAATCGCTCAGGGAAGTTTCACTGATGAGTTCGATAATCTCCCCCAGTAAAATAAAGTCAAGGTCACTGTAAAGGGAGCTCTGGGCGACCTTATATGCAAGCCCTTCCCCCTTCACTCTCTGATAGACATATCTTTTCCCTTCCCCCCCCGGCTCTATTCTCCTCACTCCCTTCTCTTTGGAGAAATCCTGGTAATAGGGCCTCCAGCTCGGAAGCCCGGAGGAGTGGCAGAGAAGGTGCCGGATACGCATATCTTTCTTATCTCCCCGGGAGAGGCCCTTCAGGTATCTGCTTACCCTATTCCCGAGGGAGATCCTTCCCTCTTTTATCAGGAGCATCACGGCGCTGGTGGTAGCGATTACCTTGGTCAGTGAGGCCAGATCAAAGAGGTGATTGTGGGTAAGCCTCTCTTTAACCGGGATAAGCCGGGCAAAACCTGCGCTCTGATGGTGAAGAATCTCCTCCCCCCGGGCAACTAATAGACTAACTCCGGGGAAAACCCCGTCGCTAACTGCTTCCTTAAGTTTTTCCTCAACCTTTTTCAGCATATAAGTAAGAAATAGCAGAAAAAAATGGCCTGAGCAAGCAAAAATCCCCGGAATTTTCCCGAAAATCATTCAATCCGCCTACGCTGAAGCTACGGCGGATTCAAATCCGCCATAGTCCGCCCCAGGCGGACGGAGGCGGACCAAATCCCAAATAAATTTGTAGGGCGGGCTTCCCTTCGACAGGCTCAGGACACGGCCAGCCCGCCATTATCTATACCGGATAGCCGGGGCCATAAGGTATAGGGAATGGAGTAAAATATAGGCCGTGGAGGACTTAGAGAAGAAAAATCCAGCCATTCGAGACGGATCCTTTCGGAACCCTCCTCAGGATTTCGGTTTGCATTGCCCGCTTGCCGTATCCCTGAGCCTTGTTCTGAGCCCGTCGAAGGAATTGAAGCGGCTTTGTTCTTGACTTCTCCTTTCATTCTTATTCCTGAATCTGCTCCTAAATCATGGCATTAAGCCAGATCTGTAGCAGTGGCTTAACCCGGCATATTTCTGCATAATCAAGTAGCTTCTCCAGATTGCGAGTCTTGCGCTTAAGATATTCAGATAGTCCTTCCTTAGCCATGTCGAGGCCCAGTTTGTTGCGATATCGAAAACAATCACATATAGTTTTTTCTGGAGAATAGATACGAATTCTATTACCTTTAATTTTTATCTCATTAATACCTGCTTCAAATTGTATTTTTGAAAAATGATAAAATTCCACAGGTGGATATTCGACTTTTGGTTTCCTTGAGCCCCGGCAAATAGCCATTGATATGATTGAAGGATTAAAAGTAGTCAGTTCATAATAAGATAGAGCCGAAAGCAGACAAATAACTCCTCCTGGAACAGCACGGGCAAGATCAATAAAACCCTGATTGGAAACAAGAGGAATCTCTGCCAGACGATAAAGGCCCCTTTTTACCCGGATTATCCGCCCTTCATCTCTCGTTCTCTTTATGTCACGACGATGGATGCCCGCTGCGAGAATATCTCTTGTTCCAGCAAATCCTTTACGTGTGCTAAATATTTTATATATCTTCTCATCTTTTTTATTCATAAAGACCTCTCTGGACCAATCTGTATACACATTATAATAAATGTCAACGGTTTTGTCCAGTGGCTTTTAAAAAAATTTGTGAAATAGAACCAGAATCTTCTCCTTTATGACATATTTTTCACCTCTTCTAAGAGAATATCTGGCATAAAATATCCCATTGAAAGCCAGGAATTCAAAGATAACTATCTGTAAACTTCCCCAAAAATTTCCTCATTAATTATAAAAAGTTGAATAAAATCAGGGGGTAAGAGAAAGGGATGGGCGGTCCGCCCGAAGGCGAATTGCAAAATGAAAAATGCAAATTGCAAAGGATTGAATTAGGATTTGAACCACAAATTTCACGAATTACACGAAACAAGCCGAAATCCTGAGCCCCGATGGACATCGGGGTAAAGGGGAGGGGGATTTGAACCACGAATTTCACGAATTACACGAAACCATTTTCCCTTTTGGGATTGGAATTTGATACATTGGGATTTGATTTGTCATTTGGATTTTGTCATTTGTCATTGGTATCTGATTATCTTACTGTGGGCTCCTCGACGGAGATTATGGGCATAAGGAGACTTGATGAACGGATGTCGGAGGAAACGGGACTCAAGAAGATACTAAAATCGTTATGTGACTGAGTGAAGCTCTGACGCCATCACCTAAGAGGAAAAAACTACTTTCTTCGAAGGGAAGTCTGAAATTTCAAACTGTGAAAGATTTAAGACCTGACTGGCTCTATCTATATCTATTCCCACAATATTATTATTCTCATCAAAGTCAACTACAATTCCAGGGGCAACCTCCAGCGATTCTTTACTGCTTTTCTCGCTTAAGTCTATATATAAAGAATCAGTATCCTTATAATATTTAATTCTCATAAATCTTCCACCTCCTCTTAAATTTTGAATTCTCTATCTATAAAGGCATTATGGATTGTAAACCCATCTTCCAAAGTAACCACCCTTAGATATCTCCCTCCATATTCCTCTACTTTTCCCCAAAAACGAATGCGCCCATCTGCTTGAACTTCTTCTTTTATAGGATTTTGTATTACCCTTCTACATATTTCTACAGTTAGATATGGTCTTTTTCTTAAAATTTCCATCTCAAAATAATTCGTTACACCTTCCACTCTTTTAAACCTTAAGATGGAAATGGGGCACGGGTTCACATTTTAAAGTGACTGAGTGAAGCTCTGACGCCAAATTTGCAAAAATTTGTGGAAATGTCTAATGTCAACAGGGTGACCGAGAATTCAAATTTTAGACATTTCTGAAAAATAAAGTCCTTTATTTACGCGGGGTTATGCGATCGAGGTTTTGAAAAATCACTATTCTCGGTCAGCCTGTCCAGGTCTGACCCCATGACCAAGAAATGCTATATCCCCTCTTTTAGACATAGAGCAGATTTCTCTCAATATCTCTGGCAACTTTTTTAAGTCTTATGCCTTTTATACCTTCAGAGGTTAGAATGTCCACTTTTTTACCCAATAGTTTTTCAATATGCTCTGCAAGTTCTATAAACTTTAGACCTATAGGTTTTTCCAACTCTACCAAAATATCTATATCGCTATCTTCCCTTTCTATTCCTTCCGCAAAAGAGCCAAATAAACCTATTTTCTTCACACCATACTCGAAGCCTAAATATGGAAGTTCTCTCCTTAAAATCTTAATCACTTTTTCCTCCCTCAACATTTCTTTATCCCCTACTCCCATCAGATTAAAGGTTTAAAGATTACCTTAGTTAAGATAGCATAAAATTCTTAGCAAAGATTAAGGAGCAACCGGCTACTTTCTTAAAGATTTACATAAAAAATGGAGAAATGCAAGGGATTATTGCCATGGACTTCCCCGACAATTTCCTCATTAATTATAAAAAGTTGAATAAAATCAAGGGGTAAGAGAAGGGATGGGCGGTCCGCCCGAAGGCGAATTGCAAAA
>JAUWWP010000016.1 GCA_030616835.1 Deltaproteobacteria bacterium
AACCTCAGCCGTGCTCTCCTCATCCCATTCATCTTTCACCACCAGCTCAAACTTATAGGTCCCTGCCTGAGTGGGAGTAAATTCAGAATAGGGACCGTAAGGGTCGGAAAGGCTGATGGACGAGCCTTCCGGCTCTTCGGAAACTGTCCAATCATAGCTAAGAAAATCATCGTCCGGATCATAGCTTCCGGATCCATCGAGAACTACCTCACTACCAACAAAAACCGCTTGATAAGGAATGCCTACCAGGGCCACCGGCGGGAAGTTAGTAGTTGGACCGTCTTCAATTTTGAATCCTTTGCTTAAAAATCCTTTGCCCCCATCAGGATTAATAACCCATACATCCCAGGTCCCCGTCGGGGCCCCATAAAGGTCTAAATCGGCAGAGATCATGGTCGAAGAAACCATGGTCGACGAAGAAACCGTAATGTCCGGCCGCCGGTCCTGGGTCAATTTTACCGTAGCACCCTCCTCAAGACTATCCCCGGTTATAGTGACCGTAATGCGGCAACTTTCTTCATTATTTCCACTACTGGGGGTTATCCCGCTAACCACTATCGCCGGATAGAGAGTACTAACCCCATCCATATCATCCTGCTCCAGCGCCCGCTTTGTTGTCTCACAGAGAGTTTCCACCTTGCCATACATAGTGTAATCTTTGTCTTTTTCTTCATCGTATAGATCGTCAAGGCCAAAGGTATGTCCAATTTCGTGAGTAGCAATATTCTGGACATCCATTAAATTTTGAGGGCAATCAGCCGGAGCGGGCGGATCAATGGTAGCCCAATCAAAATTGACCCCATTAAATTCGATGTCAGTATCTAATATTTCACCACTCGAAGTATCATACCAGGTAGAGGTAAGGGCAATAGTATTCTGACCATAAGACCACTCGCTCTCCCTCCAGATGAGCAGGTTAATTCCATCTCTATAGGTAATTTTCCGGGATATAATTCCATAATCGCTGAAGCAGAGGTAGGATGTAGGAACCTCTTCCCAGGTTTGAAATGAACTTCTAATAGCTTCAAATTCCCCGTCCGAGTAATCCCCGCTGTCATCTATATTCGGGGTTCCCGCTGAATTAATCACGAAAGGAATCATTGGGAGTTCAGAATCACTCCAAACCCAATGAAGCTCTGGGTAGGGATGAACTTCACCACGCATAATTTCATAGCTATAAGCTCGGGCAGTAAAAATTATTGAAAAGGCTACCAAAAAATGCAAAATTAAATCTTTCCTAATAGTGCACACTGTCACTTACCTGCCCTCCTCCGACGGGATTGCAAATTGCAAAAGGCGAAGGAAAGTCAACTTCTACTTTGCAATTTTCAATTTTCAATTTGCAATTTCCGAATCACCTTAATAGAATCAACAAAGTCCTCCAGGAAGACCTTCTTCTCCTCTCGGACAGCTTCGGTCTTCACTGCCTCTTCTTTATCAATTATCCGCAGACCCTTATCCTGTCCAGTCATATCCAGGATCTTCCTCCCGGTCTCTTTATCAGTAATTATCCGGAACTTCCCCTGGGCCAGCCCTACCACCTTCCGAAAATATTCCTCACCCTTTTGCAAAAAAACCAATACTTCCTCACCCTCCTGGAAATCCGGAAAACCTGATACTTTTAGCCCCACATCACCAATAACTCCCCCGGGCTGCCTGATAACCACCTCTTCTTTGGCCAAATCACCTTTGATGGATCTGCCCACCTTGATGGTAATTGTGGTATTAATTCTGGGTTCATCCTGATTCCATTCGCAGTGCTTCTTTACCACCTTCCCCTGAACAATCTCCCGGGCCTTCTTGGTTAACTCCTCGGTATTCAGGCAGAGCATTGTGGTAGATTGGACTTCCCTGACAGAACAATTGATTACCAGGAATCCTCCCAGCAGAATTGGCAATAATCTTAGTCTGAATTTCCCCATCGGCATCCCTCCTTAAACTGTTAAAACCCCTGGATAGGGCAGTCATCACACCCAGGGGTTCTGCGGCAGTAATTATGCCCCAGGTGGACTATTAATGCGTGGAACTCATTAAACAACTGAACATCGGTGGGCAGGTTATCCATGAATAGCTCCTGAATCTGTTCGTAGGAGGAATCTTCAGCGATTAAATTATGGCGCGTGCATAAACGATAGGTATAGGTATCCACAACAAAGATAGGCTTCTCCAGGGCATAGAGAAGGATACTATCAGCGGTCTCCGGGCCAATTCCCCTCAGGTGCAGTAGCTTTTCCCGAAGTGGGTAAAGCTCCTCAGCAAACATTGCCTTCAAATTGCCGTCAAACTCATCGAAAAAGAATTTAATGAGAGTCTTTAGCCTCTTTGCCTTCTGATTAAAGTACCCGGAAGGTTTGATGAGCACGGCCAGCTCTGGCTCGGCTATCCCCTTAAGCCCTTGAGGAGAGAGAAGGCCCTTTCCCTTCAGTCTTCCGATTGCCTTCTCCACATTCTTCCAGGAAGTATTCTGAGTCAGAATAGCCCCCACTATCACCTCAAAGCTGCTCTCCGCCGGCCACCAGTACTGAGGACCAAAGGAGGCGTATAGCTTATCATAGATCTCCATCAGCTTTTTACCAGGAGAGGAAGGCATCTTAAAATAAATCCAAATGACAAAATCCTACTTCGCCGTAGTAGCTACGAAGGCTGAATCAAATGTCAACAGATAGGATTCAAGTCCCTGCTATTCCTTGCTATTCCCTGCTATTCCTTGCTATTCCCTGCTATGGTCAGCTCACTTTTAAGCACCTTACCGGTTGCAGTCCTGGGAAGGGAATCCCGGAACTCCACTATCTGGGGAACTTTGTAATTAGCCAGCTTTTCCCGACAGTATTTAACCAGTTCCTTCTCCTCGGCCTCCATACCCTTCTTCATAACAACTGCTGCCTTGATGATTGCCCCCCTTTTCTCGTCGGGGACACCAACGACCGCCACTTCGCCAACCATAGGATGTTGGGTAAGGATGTTTTCCACCTCGGCCGGATAAACATTCAGGCCCCCGGTAATAATCATATCATCTTTTCTGCCCAGATGATAGAAATAGTCATCTTCATCATATTTGCCAATATCTCTGGTATGGAACCAGCCATCCCGAATTACCTCGGTAGTGGCCTCAGGCTGTTTGTAGTAACCTTTCATTATCTGAGGCCCCTTTGCCACAATCTCCCCCACTTCGCCAACGGGAAGCAGATCACCTTTTTCATCCATGATTGCTACCTGGGCCCGGGGGACTGGCTTGCCGATGCTGCCCACTTTCCTCTCCGCATCCTCCAGAGGGGTGAGGGTAAGTAGAGGAGAGGTCTCGGTTAATCCATAGCCCTGGATGATCTTGGTATGGGGAAACTTTTCACTAAATGCCTTCATCAGCGCCGGTGGAACTGCCATGCCCATCATTGCTACTATTCGGAGACTCTTGGTATCGAATTTCTGGATATTGGGCGATTTCAGGATCATCTGGAAAATAGGTGGAACGGCATGAGTCCAGGTAACTCCGTGTTTTTCAATGGCCTTCAGAATATGATCAGGGCTCAATTGCTCGAAGATCACCATAGTCATTCCCTCCACGATGTTGATATTGCAGTATATTGGACCGGAAATATGGGACATAGGAAGAAGAACCCCATTTACATCCTTCCCCGAAATCCCTAAAACCTTCGTTATTGATTCCGGGAAGAGATCAAGATGATCAAATGTCAGCACCACCCCCTTTGGCCTTCCGGTAGTACCGGAGGTATAGAGGTAGAGGGCTTCATCTTCTTCTTTAATATCTACCTCTATCCCCTCCGGGGCTCCCCGCGCAATGAGGCGCTCGTAGGATAAAAACTTATCTCCCTCATAGCCGGAGATGATAATGTTTTTAAGGAAATTGAGCTCCTTGCCAACCTCTTCGGCCTGTTGAGTAAATTGAGCGGTGGTGATTAAAGCTGCCGCTCCGGCATCGGAGAGAATATCCCGCAGTTCCTGAGCCTTGATGCGAATATCAATGGGCATTGCAATCCCCCCCAGATTCAGAGTTGCCAGGTAACTTTCTACAAATTGAATTGAGTTGGGAAGAATCAATGCTATCCTATCGCCCTGTTTTATTTCCAGGTCTCTCATCCCATTGGAAAGCCGGTTCATCCTTTCATATAGCTCAGAGAAACTCAGTCTTTTCTCCCCGCATATTACTGCTGCCTTCTCCCCGCACCCCTGAACCGCCTTCTTCAGTGTCTCTCCAACAATCATTTTCCCTCCCCCTTTTATTATAACGCTATTTTCCCTTTCAACAGGCCTGTCCTGAGCTTGTCGAAGGGCTCAGGACAAGAAATACCACACCCTGAAATGGAACTCAAGGGAAATATTAAATGAGGAATTTGCGTTGTAGCATTTTTTCTATCCCCCTCCCCTTACCCCGATGGACATCGGGGTAAAGTGGGGGTGAATTTTTGCCTTCCCCATAAATAATGCCCGCAAGCCTTGAAAAACTGTTCTAATTTGGGGTAAAATTTTTCCCGAAACCTCCATACTCTGCATGTATACTCGCCCTCTTAATAACGAAATTGGCTGGTTTGACCAAATCCCAATCCGCCTCTAGCTGACCACCTATCCACCGCAAAATAACGAGTAGATGTAAGCTTTTAATCTGAGGGCTGAACCCCTTGGGGAGCTTGACAGAGTACAAGGACTGGATTATAAATGTACTTGATCAATGACCAAAGCCTACTTCGTCCCGCGTGAACGCGGGACTACGAAGGCTGAATCCCAATCCCAAAAAGGAAAATTTCTTCGTGTAATTCGTGAAATTCGTGGTTCAAATCCCAAACCCAATCCCAATGACTGACTATCAGGATGACCCCGGAAAGCGGGACTAAAATATGGCTAAAGTTAAGGAATTACTTTTCAAAAGAACCTTAAAGGCACTCGGCTGGGATCAGCTAACCCGGAAATTAGCTGATTTTGCCATTACCTCACCGGGGCAAGAGCTCTGCTTGAATCTCCCACTAACTACGGATCAGGAGATTATTAAAAGAGAGCTCAAACAGACCTCGGAACTTAAGACCCTGCTCGAGGAGGAAGCCGATATCCCCCTGGAGGAAATCAAAGACATCCGACCGGCCTTACAGCGAGCCAGCAAGGAGGGCATATTAGAAGGCAAGGAGCTGGTATTGATCGCCCAGACCCTGAAGGTGGGTAGCAGAGCAAAGAAATTTTTCCAGCGCCGACAAAAAAGCTATCCTCTGCTTTATCAGCTTTCCTCCCCCTTAATTGAACTTACCCCCCTGGAAAGGAATATCAGTAAATGCTTTGATCTTAGTGGCGAACTCCTGGATTCAGCCAGTCCTACTCTAAAAAGGCTTCGCCGAAAGGTAACCACTCTTCGCACCCGAATAACTAAAAAGCTAAATGCCATCATAAATTCCCCTTCTAATGCCAAGATCCTCCAGGACCGATATTATACCATCCGGAGCGAGCGCTATGTTATCCCTCTGCGGGCCGAGGCCCGAGCAAGATTTAAGGGAATCGTTCACGACAGCTCAGCCAGTGGTGCCACGGTTTTTGTCGAGCCTCTGGAGCTGGTAGAGCTGAATAACCAATTAAAGAGGGCTGAACTGGAGGTAAATCGAGAGATAAGGGAAATACTCAAAAGGCTTACCCTGCGGGTGAAGGAGAAAACCACTTTGCTTCAGTCCAACCTGGAGATTCTGGCAGGGATCGACCTTGCCCGGGCCAAGGCCCTGCTCAGCAAGTCCCTGAATGCCAGTGAGCCTAAGATTAATACTCAGGGACGCATAAACCTTCACCGCTCCCGCCACCCTCTCTTAGTGCTCAGAGGAGGAAAGGTAATCGCTAATGATATTGCCCTTGGGGATAAATTCTTATCGCTAATTATCACCGGTCCCAATACCGGGGGCAAAACAGTAACTCTGATGACTGCGGGGCTGTGCGCCTTGATGGTAAGGGCAGGTCTCCATATCCCTGCTGCCCCTACTTCGGAGATAGCGATCTTCAAGGAGATCTATGCCGACATCGGCGATGAGCAGTCTCTGGAACAGGATCTTTCCAGCTTCTCCAGCCATCTGGTGAAAATCGTTGATATCCTTAAGGCCGTCTCCTCCTCATCCCTGGTCCTTCTGGATGAAATCGTCTCTTCCACTGATCCCTCCGAAGGAACCGCCTTAGCCCGGGCCATTTTAGAAAAATTGGTGGCCCGGAAAGTAAGAACAGTAGCCACCACCCATTACAGCGGGCTGAAAGAGCTTGCCGCTAACGACAATAGATTCTGCAATGCCAGCGTGGAATTTAATTTAGAGACCCTCTCTCCTACCTACCGTCTTCTTATGGGACTACCCGGTCGCAGCTCAGCAATTGATATTGCTAACCGGCTTGGGCTTGAACCTAACATCATCGCCAGGGCCAGAGATCTCTGGGGAAGAGAGGATAAGAGCCTAGATGCTCTTCTGGCCGAGATTGACCGAGAACGTCAAAAGCTGCAGCAGGATCAGAAAGAGATATTGCAGATAAAGGCAGAAACCAAAGAACTGAATAAGGAGTATCAGGAAAGATTGGCGAAGATTAAAGAAGAGCAGAGAGAGTTGGCCAATAGGATGCAAGAGGAGCTTTCCCGGGAGACATCCTCGGCCAAGGAAGAGATCGCCCGGATCGTTAAGGAACTTCAGCGGCAAAAAACTCTACCGCGAGCACAGGAGGCCCGGAAGAAGCTAATCGGAGTTGAAAAAAAGGTAGAGTCTGAGATTGAAAAACATCTTGACCTTCAGAAGCCTCCGGAAGAGGAGATTATTGATACCAGCACCCTCAAAGCGGGTGAGATAGTAGAGGTCACCTCTTTAGGCAAAGAAGGGAAGGTTCTTGAGAAGCCCAGAGGAAGGGGGAAGGTAAAGGTGCAGGTAGGAGGAATTACGATGATTGTTGACCCCATCCGCCTGAGGCGGACCCGGCCAATCACCCCCGAAGAGGCATCAGATGACCATAAGCTCCCAGCGGTCGATGCTCAACGATTAACAGCAAACAATCATATCTCACCCCCGACAGCCCTATCCTGCGATCTGCGGGGCAAGAGAGTGGATGAGGCCCTGGAAGAAGTGATAGATTTCCTCGACCAGGCTATCCTTGCCAATCATCAGCGGGTCTGTATTATTCATGGGCACGGAACCGGTGCCCTTAAATCAGCCATCCGGGATTATCTAAAGGATTCCCCTTATGTAAGCCATTTCCGAGCCGGGGAACTTAGTGAGGGAGGAGACGGAGTAACGGTAGTCGAGCTTAAATAGAATTCAGAGCTTCCTTTTAGATGCTCTTAAATTTTGTCAATATCAAATATTTTACCCTCGCAAGGGTCAAGAGCAGATCCCTTTACTATTAAAGTGCCCTCCATTAGAATAGAATAGTATTTTTAAGGAAACAATTATGTGTTAAATTGTTTCCTTAGAAATACAATATGTGCAGAGTTATTATCGGGTTCAGGAGATGCAGTTGGAAGTGGAGGGTCGGACATTTGCAGTTACGCCGGTTTGGAAGTGGCTGCTTTCCGAAAAAGAGTAATAAGGGGTCTGCCATCCAAGGGGGAAAAGGAGATATTGAAGGGAATGGAGTTACATCTTTACTTAGTTGATTAATAGCAAGGGAAGCGGTCATTATTCACCAATTCACCATTTCACCGATTCACCAATTTTCATTTTATTCTGTCAAGAGTGCGAGCCTGAGCCTATTTTATTTTCAATAAATGAAAAATGAAGTTTGACCCTTCTTGCCTCCTTTGCGACGGTGAGCCGGCGGTTACGAAGGTGGGAGAGAGGGCAGGAGAAGGAAGGAAAGAGGTAAAATGTATGAATGCAGGACCTGACCCCTTACATTTTTTGACCTACAGCGACATCGAAGGGGGTTACCTCGGCGAGGGCAACATCGACGCTGATCCGTTGTTTGTAACCGGCACTAGTGGCGATTACTACCTGAGCCAGACTGCCGCCGGGCAGGGCTCCGACAGCCCCTGCGTGGATACCGGCAGCGAAACGGCAGAAGATAGCGGCCTAGACGACAGAACTACCCGCACCGATGGCGTACCCGACAGCGGTATTGTGGATATGGGATATCATTACGAACCGTAAAGTAGTAAATAGGGAATAGGGGCGGCGGACCATGGTAAGTGCAAAGTTCAAAGTGCAAGATGCAAATGACAAATGAAATCCAAAGTTCAAATGACTAAAATAGTAAATTGGGAATCCTTCGAGACGATGCCTTCGGCTTCTCCTCAGGACAGGCGGGGTAGAGGGGAATAATCTACGTTTTTATATAAAGTCATCTTTTAGTATTGCAATCATTTGAGTCCGAGTTCTCTTCTGATCAGTTTGCAAAGACTCTCCTTAATCTCAGAGTGGCGAGGTATTGGAGCTTTCTTTCCATTTTCGGGATTCATGTATATGTCGTGCCTTTTACCATGACGTCTCAAATAGCATCCAGCATTCACTAGTTCCCTAATAAAATCATGCCGTTTCACACCTCTATCCCTATTTCCTTGGTCTCGACTTCAATCCGGGGCGAACTCTCTTCCTCGAGCATTAAATGATAAGCATCCCGGATATTATCTTCTAATTCCTGGAGAGACTCACCCTGACTGAATACACCTGGAACTTCTTTCAATCTTCCGACATACCACCCCTCGTCCACCCAGTATTCTAATGCAAAATGCTTTAACATAATCTATTTCCCTCCTCTATATTACAGTTTTACCTAATTTGTTTATATTCTAATTAGTTTGGATATCTTTCTCCGCCTAAGGCAGATTTCAACGATGTATAAATGACTCGTCCCTTTTTTTAATTATTTTATCATATTCTTTATCCATAATCCACGGAATTTGTCTGATTTTTTGGCTGATTTTTTTAGCTTAATTGGGTTTTTTAATTTATTTGATTAATTCAGTATAAGGAGCAAAGAGCAAATCTCGCTGACAACTGACACCGATTATTAAATCCTAAGCACGAAGCACTAAATCCTAAATAATATTAAATGACCAAAATTCAAAACTCAAAACATTCCCTTCGATAAGCTTAAGACAGGCTCTTGCCTTCTCCCCTGGGAGAGAGGGAAATTATTTATCCTAAAAAATCAGAACTTATCGCTGAACTTCTTCTCCGTCCCTTTCGGTGGGATGCCGTTCTTGTCCCAGCCTCTTTTCTGATAGTATATATCCAGCATCCTCTCATATTCATCCCGGGACAGGGATTTTCCCGCATGGGGGCCGGTGCGAATAGGGACATCAAAGACCCGATCAGGCGGATAATCATCCTTACGGCTAATTCCCAATTTGACATTGATCAGGCGGGTCAGGTCGTAGATATCGTTGGATCTCTGGAGCAGGTCTTCCAGCGAGTAGTCAACCCCGGTTGTTGCCCGGTAAAAATCGGCATAAAATCGCTCATCAATACCCAGCTCGATCCAGGGCAGGCGACAGACCCCCAGCATATCAAACAGAGGCCGAATTGTCTGATGGTAGATAACTAAATCTACCTTTTTCTCCAATCCCCATTCAAGCCCCATCTCGATCTCCTTGGCCAGAGTCCAGGCCCGGGTATGGTGAGCCCCGATATCCGAGGTTCCATAGGCCAGGGCCATGGAGATTGCCACCCGGCCGTCATAGGCCGATTGCTCCATTCCCTTAACCTGGGAGATAATCGGCTTCAATTTCGGCCACTTCTTGATTACCTTTCGAGCCCCTCCGGCCAGGATATCACCTACCCCTTCCCGATGGGCGATCTTTTCCATTAGGGCCAGGATATTCTCTTCATCTCCCCAATGAAGGGCCATTCCATCAACATCGTTGAGGCTGAGAATCCCACTCTCATATCCCTCGATCATTACTCCGATAAGATTGCCGCAGGAGATGGTATCCATACCCAGCTCATCGCAGAGGAAATTCCCCCTCACGATGCAGGCAAAGTTATCAACACCTATATTGGAACCTAACATACAGGCAGTCTCGTATTCCGGCCCCTCAATCACTGTGCCCAGGTATTTTCCCTCCTTCACCAGGCAGATATTACTGCAGGACATGGGGCAAGCAAAACAGGCCTTATCTCCGATCTTATACCTTAACTCCATCTCAAACCCATTGATCTTGTCTGCCCCCTCAAAAACCGCATCCCGAAAATTGTAACTCGGAAGCAGCCCGGCCGAGTTTAAATAGTCAACTACTGACATTAACCCCTGCTGCTGCCAGAACTCAAAGAGGGGATGGCTCTCAAGAACAGTGTATGCCTTTTTACTGACCTTCCTCAAGCCCTTAATATCGTAAACCGGGAGGTCTTTCGCTCCCCTGACCGCTATTGCCTTGATGTTTTTGGAGCCTAAAACGGCACCCATCCCGGCCCTTCCGGCGTTTCTACCCCAATCAGAGCTGAGGCTGGCAAATCGAACCAGGTTCTCCCCGGCAATCCCAATGGAAGCGATCTTCACATCATCGTCTCTTAACTCCTTCTTGATCGTCCCCTCCGACTCCAGGCAGCTCTTCCCTTTCAGGGAACTATTGGGCATAATCCTGACATCATCCTCATCAATCCAGAGATAGGAAGTCCTTTTCGCCTTACCCCTGATCACGAGGGCGTCATAACCGGCCTGCCGCAGCTCGATTCCGAATGAGCCACCCATACTGCTGTCACCGTAGATCCCGGTGAGGGGAGAGATGGATACAAATGAACACTTGCCCGAGGCTGGTAGATACAGCCCACTCAGAGGACCAGGGGCAATAACGATAATATTATCAGGACTCAGGGGATCAATCTTTTTCGTCTTCAAGAGATTATCCCAGACGATTTTTGCCCCAAATCCCCGGCCTCCTATGTATTTCAGAGCAAAATTATCGGGGTAGTCTTTCTTAACGATCTCTCCGCTACTCAGATCTGCATAGAGGATCTTTTGAAAATAGCCTCCCTTAACCCTCTTCCTTTTCCCTTCCGATTCCGGCATACCGTAACCTCTTTTTCTCACCTTTTTCAATGTATAACACCTCTTTCATATGAGTATATTTTAAGGCATTTACTACCCGCTGAGCCTGCCCAAGAATATGCTCGGGCTGGTAGAACAGGGCATTGTTTGGACACTCCCGAACGCACTGGGGAACTCCCCCGCATAAGTTACATTTGAAGGGAACCGGGATGTCTTCATGAAGGAATATTGCCCCGAACGGGCAGGAGACCACGCACTGCTGGCAGGAGACACACCTATCTTCATCAATCTCTACCGTATCGTTCTTCCTGACTATTGCCTCGGTGGGACAATTCTCCTGGCATTTCGGTTCCCGGCACTGGTTGCAGAAAATAGGCATCCTGATCACCGGGTGAGGATAGAGAACTATTACCCGGATTGCGCTCTTCTTGGGATTATTTACCCCAAACCGGTGGATCGAGCAGACTACCTCACAGATTTTGCAACCCGAACATTTTTCCGGGATAACCACAAGTCTTTTTGCCATCCTGATCTCCTAAATAATTAAGATAATCTCTGTAATTCACTTATATCATTTATTTATTAGTTTTCAAAACATAATCGCTTTATTTCCCTTGCCGTAAACCTTAATATTTTTGATATTACCTTTGTTAATCTTGCAAAAAGCACAAAGGCAGAAGGGGATCAGCAGTACACAATCAGGTCGTTGGCGTGGACAATCGCCTTTTGCTTTTGGTTCGCGGCTTTCGGAAAGTCTGTTTTTTCTTTGAGCATATCGCGCAGCTGTCTGGCCGAGAACTTGCATAGTCCCTTGGCAACATTACCTATTTCCACCACCTCGCCAGTCTGGAAATTCCCCTTTACTCTGGTTACCCCTACCAGCAGCAGGCTGCGATTGTTCCGAATTGCCTGAGCGGCACCCGGATCAATCTCTATGGTTCCTTTGGCCATGCTGTTGAGTATCCAACGTTTACGGTTGCTGAGTCGGCGTTTGGGCAGGAATAGTGTGCCTATATTTTCACCGTTAACGATACGCAGAATAACATCCTTTTCCCGGCCATGGGCCAGCACGGCCTTGCACCCTGCATTGGCGGCAATGCGGATAGCCTCGATCTTGGTAGTCATACCTCCGATAGCGTACTGTGAGCCGGCCTTACCGGCCATAGCGGCGATCTCATCGGTGACTTCCCGCACTACCGGGAGCAGCTTCGCCTGTCGGTTTGTTTGCGGGTTTCTGTCGTATAGCCCTTTGACATCAGTCAGGATAATAAGTAGTTCCGCATCAATCTTTGAGGCCATTAGGGCGGAAAGCCGGTCGTTATCGCCGAAGGCCAGATCGATCTCCTCTATGGAAACGCAGTCATTTTCATTTACGATGGGTACCACCGACATGTTTAGTAGTGTCTCAACGGTATTCTTGAGATTTACATAATTTTTCCGTTGGCTCATAATCATATTGGTCAAGAGTACCTGAGCCACTTTCTGATCGTATTTGCGGAACGCCTCCTGATATTCATGCATAAGAATGCCCTGCCCCACCGCCGCGCATGCCTGCCGCATCTTCACTTCTTTAAGTTGTTTGCGTATCCCCAGGGCCTCGGCTCCCATACCGATCGCGCCACTGGTCACCAGGATTACTTGCCTGCCCTGTTTAACAAGCTCTGCTATTTGTCTGGCAATTATCCGCAGGAAGGCCTTATCTACCCAGCCCTTTTTGGACAGGACATTAGTCCCTACTTTTATAACAATTCGTTTGGCCTTGCTGAAATCTCGCATTATCGGGGGTAGCCTTTGTCTTTGGGTTTGTGGCAGAATTTCTTGGCGTTGTTACCGGAGTACTCCTCTACGATATGGCCCTTACCGATTAGCTTCCATTTATGGATTACCAGCCCTTCCAGCCCCACAGGTCCGCGGGCATGTATTTTACTGGTGCTGATACCTACTTCCGCCCCCAGACCATAACGGTATCCGTCTGAGAATCGGGTTGAACAGTTCCAGAAGACATTAGCAGAATCCACCAGGGCCAGAAACTTTTTTGCCTTTTGCTCATTTTCGGTGACGATGGCGTCGGTATGATGCGATCCATAGATATTTATGTGTTCAATGGCCTGGTCTACTCCGTCAACAATCTTGATTGCCAGTATCAGATCATTATATTCTGTCTCCCAATCTTCCTCACCGGCGGTTTGGCATTCGATTATCCGGCAGGTTTCTTCATCACCCCGAAGCTCTACACTTGCCTCTTTGAACCTGCTCCGGATTAGAGGCAGGAATTCCGGTGCAATTTTTCTGTCTACCAGCATGGTCTCCATGGCATTGCATACCGCCGCATACTGGCATTTAGCATCGAAGGTGATTTTCAGCGCCTTCGCCATATCCGCCTGGTCGTCCACATAGACATGGCATATCCCGTCGGCATGTCCCAGCACGGGGATACGGGTATTATCCATTATGTATTTTACGAAGGCATTAGAACCGCGGGGGATAATCAGATCTATATACTTATCCAGCTCCAGCATGGCCCGTACATCTTGGCGCGTCTCCAGCAACTGTATCCATCCGGGCGGCAGTCCCACTCCGCTGGTTGCCTCACTGATAGTATCTGCCAGAACCCGATTGGAGTGAGCCGCTTCTGAGCCCCCTTTAAGCAGCACAGCATTACCGCTTTTTAGTGCCAGCGTGGAGATTTG
The DNA here is from genome assembly GCA_030616835.1 of Deltaproteobacteria bacterium. Lineage (GTDB taxonomy): Bacteria > Desulfobacterota. Next base: position 13,626 of record JAUWWP010000016.1, read on the forward strand.
CACCAGTGCATCCGGCCGTGATTCAAATATGATCCCCAGTACCCCGATCGGGCAGCTTATTTTATATAGCTCCAGCCCGGTATCCAGTTCCATGCAGCTATGTGTTTTGCCTACCGGATCTGGCAGCTCAACGAGTTTTTCTAGGGCGGCTGCGACGTCCTCTATTTTTTCCTCATCGAATTTTAGACGTTTAATCAGTACTGCTGATATATTGTCTTTTTCGGCTTGCGCCAGGTCGGCCTGATTGGCAGAGATAATATCTTTTTTATGGTCAGTTAGGGCCTGGGCAATGGCTTTTAGTGCCTCTTCTTTCTTTTCCGGGACCAGTGCGGCCATTTGAATGGAGGCAGTCCTAGCTAGTCGGGCTTTTTCTTCGATTTGCACCATGATTTATCTTACCAAGAACTATGTTAATCCCAAATAATGCGTTAATGTAGGGGTCTAATTTAATGAACCTCCCTGCAGCAAGCTGCAGGGTATCATAAGGAATATATTCTACTCCCCCTCACCCTTCCCCTCTCCCCCGGGGGAGAGGGGAATAAGAGGAAACCCTGTAGCAAGCTACCGGGAATAGTCAAGTTGAACCCGATACTCCTCGGGCGGATCGGGCTTGCTGGCCTACTTCGTCCTCCTACGCCAAGGCTACGGAGGACAGGCCATCCGTAGCTTTCAGCGTAGGAGGGCTGCGAAGGCTGAATCTGGGCTAATATTTTTGCACTATTTCAATCGCAAGCTGAACTAACTATAGCAAATATGGCCTGTTACGTCAAATACTTGCGTTGATTCATAACTTAAATAATTATCAGAATCTTCCCCTGGAGAAGGCATTTGAATTGCAGTTTTTGCTTTTAAATCTAAAATATGGTATTAAATTATATCAATAGACTTTCCGGCAAAATCGTCCTTAACAGAGTAGCGGGCTCAATTGAAAAGTGAATATTAGAACATTTCATCCCTGGAAGGTATCCTTTGAAGAGGCGGTTGGAATTCAGAATGATTTACGAAAACAGTTAATTCTCCGAAAGGAATTTTTAACCCCCGAATTGGTAGCGGGGGCTGATGTCTCCTATTCTAAGAAAAATGCTCGATTCTATGCTGTGATTATAGTCTTTAAGTTTCCGGAGTTAAATCCCATTGAAGAGATAACTGCAACCCGATCAGTTGAGTTTCCCTACATTCCCGGGTTCTTATCCTTTCGAGAAGCCCCGGTCTTACTGGAGGCATTCAAGAAGATTGAGAACATTCCTGATGTAGTGATTGTTGATGGCCAGGGGATTGCCCACCCCCGGGGCTTAGGCCTGGCCTCTCATCTGGGACTAATTCTGGATCTGCCTACGGTCGGCTGTGCCAAAAAGAGACTGGCGGGCCAGTATCAGGAGGTAGCGGACAAAGCTGGGAGCTATGAATTTTTAAGAATTAATGGCAAACCAGTAGGGGCAGTGCTGCGCACAAAAAAGGGGGTTAAGCCGGTATTTGTTTCTCCGGGTCACCTAATTAACCTTACCAGCTCAATAGAGCTGGTTTTAAAAACTACCAGAGGGTATCGCCTACCGGAACCAACTCGGCAGGCACATATTAAAGGAGGGCAAAATGTTAAAGACTTCGGTATCTAAATGGTTGAAGGCATTCTCCCTGATTTTCCTGATTAGTGCCTCCTGCCAGGTGGCCAAGCAGCAGGAACTCATCGAACAACAGGTAACCAAGGAACGGAAGGAGAAGCGAAAGTTAGAAGCAAGTGCCTTCTATCTGAAAATAAGGTGTGTGAAAGATGGTAGTGTAACAATTGACGGGACACCTCTCCGGCCCCCATACCGTCATAAAGTTTATCCAATGGGAGAATATGATTTTACCATCTATCATGTGACTGGAAAGGTGTATGATGGAAAGATAGAGGTTCTCCGGGAAGGAGGAAAGTTCGGAAAATATCCCGGTTATGAGGTCTGCTTCAATGAATCCCTCCTCAGCAAGGTTGATCAGAAAGGCTCCCTTAGTCTGATCCTTTCCTCGCCTAAGGGGAGAAAGGTGATAAGAATAACGATCTTTCGTAGATAGATCCAGAGCTCAAATAAAATAAATTCTAAGCACTAAACTCTAAATTCTAAACAATTTCAAATGATCAAAATCCAAAACTCAAAACCCTGTTCTAAGCCCTTCGACGGAGTTTATCCCGAGCGAACCGAGGGGCTCAGGACAGGCTTGTCGAAGGAATTGTTTTGAACATTTGATATTCAGATTTAGAATTTATTTAGGGTTTAGGATTTGGGATTTAGGATTTATCAGATAGTATCTGGATTTAATTGTTTTCCCATAACAATAACCAAAGGCCTATTTAACTCTCTCGATATAGTCTCCGGTTCTGGTATCAATCTTTATCTTATCCCCGGTATTAACAAAAAGAGGGACGTTGATAGTAGCCCCGGTGGAGATCCGGGCAGGCTTACTACCGCCGGTAGCGGTATCACCCTTAAGCCCGGGCTCGGTCTGAACAACCTCAAACTCCACGGTAATGGGGAGAATCAGACCAATAGGCCTGGATTTAACACACTGCATCACCACCTCGATATTTTCCTGAAGAAATCTTTTGCTCCCACCTACCTGATCTCCACTAAGTTCAAGCTGCTCATAAGTTTTACTATCCATGAAGTTATAGTGATCTCCCTCCTGATAAAGAAACTGCATCCGTCTTTCTTCAAAATCGGGCTGATTAATCTTTTCTCCGGCGGAGAAGGTACGCTCCTGAACAGCTCCGGTGGCGATATTTCTCAGCTTGGTACGAACAAAAGCCCTTCTCTGGGCGGTTCGGGCGTGCTGGAAGTCCATAATCTCGAAGACTTCATCATCCAGCTCAATCTTCATACCCTTGCGAAAATTAGCAGCATCAATCATCATTTCCTCTCGAGAGAAAAGGTAAACTCAAAGCTCAACTCTAGATTTTCCTCCAGTTCCCTTACCACCGCTACCAGACGCACCTTTTCGCTGGCTTTCGGTTTAGCCTTAAAATAGACGAGTCCGGAAACCTTAGCCCCGGCTTTGACCTCTGTCCGGGAAAGGCTTCTCCAGAACATCTCCCCTGAACTGTCATCATAATGGTAAAGCGGAAAGGCGGTGTGGAAGTAGTAGTTGCCAGGATAGCCATACCAGTAAGAAAGGCCCCAAAAGGGAAAGCGCCCGTAATATCCCCCATGCCGGGCGATATCCTGCGGAGCAACAGCATTATATTGATTTCTCTCCTCGTCGAAAAGAAGAAAATTTTCCGGGTCAACCGAGATCTCTTTAGATGTGCCGTTGCAAATAATGACAAGAAAGGAGGTTAGATTACCTTTAGCCCAGGAGGGAATATGCCGAGGCTTTGCTGCCCGGACAGTAACCTTCACTCCCTCCTTTTCTAAAGAAATAGTATCTGTCGGTTTATCAATCTCTGCCCCGGGGGTAGCGACCGGAATCAGTTTAACCCCGCATCCAAGCAATAAAATAAAAAGACCGGATGCAAAAATAATAGATTGCAGATTGCAGATCTGAAATCTAAAAATATGTAGTGGATTTGGGATTTGGGATTTGGTCATTGGGATTCGAACCACGAATTTCACGAATTATACAAATTTGTAGGGGCAATTCATGAATTGCCCCTACCTTGGGATCTGGTCATTAGTCATCTTCATGTTATTATATCGCTGCTTCCTTTGTTTTTCGACTTCCAGGCAATAAACTCACTTATTAGTTGATTACTGTTCCTTATCCTATTAGTAAAAACCCTAATAATCTCCTGCAAAAACTTTAGACAGGAGGCAGCTTCCTTCTCCAGCAATTCCTTAAAATCATCCCGGGTAATTACTAATAGCTCGGTTTCCTCTACTGTCTTAGCCGAGACCATCCGCGCCCCACCATTTAGCAGGGCCATTTCTCCAAAAAAATCCCCGGGGCCGAGAGTAAGCAGGTTCTGTTCCCCTATCCCAGGAATCACCTTCGAGACCTGGACCGAACCCGATTTAATAATAAATAGAGATTCTCCCAGCATATTCTCCACAAACAGCGGGGTATTCCCGGGCATAGTCTTTTCGGTAACTATCTGAGAAATAACAGCAAGTTCTTTATCAGTAAGGTCTTTAAACAATTCAGTATCTTTCAGTGCTTTTATCTTGGCCATAATCTCTCCTTGTTTTACCTAATTATATGCAATGAAAAATATCTCGCCCCCTTCGTCCTCGGCCGGCAAAAATGTGTACCTATAATTTATCAAATAATAGAAAGCCTATCAAGCAAAAAGCTACTCCTTCGACAGGCTCAGGACAAGTTCCTCTGCTTCAGCACTGCCTGGGCGGCGGCCAATCTGGCTATGGGAACCCGGTAAGGGGAACAGCTCACATAATCCATGCCCACCTGGTGGCAGAACTCCACTGAAGCCGGATCACCGCCATGCTCTCCGCAGATACCAACCTCTAAATCCGCCCTGGTGGTTCTGCCCCTTTCAATCCCAATCTTTA
>JAUWWP010000134.1 GCA_030616835.1 Deltaproteobacteria bacterium
ATCCGGTGCGAGTGCAGGGGGAGGGGGCCGGGGAAGAGATCGCCCGGGCGATAAGGGAATTTAATCAGCTAAAGGATATTGATTTGCTAATCGTTGGCAGAGGAGGCGGTTCGTTAGAAGATCTCTGGGCCTTCAATGAAGAGGTGGTTGCCCGGGCCATTTATGATTCCCTAATACCAATCATCTCCGCGGTAGGCCATGAGATTGACTTTACTATTGCCGATTTCGTTGCCGACCTCAGAGCCCCTACGCCCTCGGCGGCTGCCGAGCTGGCGGTAAGGGATAAAGAGGAGCTCCGGGTAAACATCGAGACTCTTCGGGAAAGGCAGGGCAAAGCGATCAGGAGGGGATTGGAGGGCCTGCGGAACCAGGTAGATCTTTACCTGAGGGTACTGGGGGATCCCCGAAGAAGGCTCCGGGACTGTCTCCAGAGGGTAGACGAGTTATGGGATCGCCTTGGTTACATCATCTCTCAGCTCCTGCTCGGGAAACACCAGAGCTTAACTAAGCTGGAGAAAGAAGTCCAGTTACTGAGTCCTCTCTCCCGGATCGAGGGGTGGAAGAGCTCTGTAGGCCAGTTTCGCCAGGCTCTTAGCTCCGCCGTGCTTCACTACCTGGAGCTAAACCGTCAGAGATTAAGGGTTAGGGTGGAGAAGCTGGATTCTCTCAGTCCTCTGGCCATCCTGAAAAGGGGGTACAGTATTACCAGGAAGGAGCTGAGCGGGGAGATTGTAAAGGATGCCGATGAGGTGGACCTCAAGGAAAGGCTCCGGGTAAAGCTTTATCAGGGTGAGCTTACCTGCTCGGTGGAGAAGAAATGAAAATCCCCCCTGCCCCCCCCCGATGGACATCGGGGGGGTTAGGGGGGATTGAAATCGCTCGAATTAAGGAGATTGTTGAAAATGCCTACTCGACAAGCTATAAGCTTAAGGAAACTGCTATCCATTTTCTTGATCCCTTTGTTCGGCTGTTTTGCCCGGCTTTCGGCTGAGGGCCCCTCCGGGAGAGATTCCCTTAAAATAGGCTTCCAGCCAGAGATCTTTGAGCAGGGTCAGGTAGTAATGGTTACGGTAACCGGAGAGCAGGGGATAAAGAGGGTTTCGGGTAGGTTTCGAGACAGAGAGGTTTATTTCCAGAGGGATGAGGATGGTAAGTACCGGGCTCTCTTGGGACTTGGTCTCCGGATCAAGCCCGGGCAGCATAGGTTAGAGATCGAGGCAGATTTCCAGGATGCTCAGGCTCAGAAGGTGTACAGGGATATCTCGGTATCAAGGAAGGTGTTTGCCCTTCAGCGCCTGACCCTCCTCTACCCCCTCAGTGAGAAGGATCTACTCCGGGTCAATCGGGAGAAGACCCGTCTGGATAAGATCTGGAGGAAGGAAACCCGCAAGCGGCTGTGGAATGGAGGCTTTATCAGACCATTAGAGGGAGAGTGGGGAAGCGGGTTCGGGCTCCGCCGGATGATTAATGATGAGCCCCGCAGTCCCCATACCGGGGTTGATATTATTGCCCCGGAGGGGAGTCCGGTTCGGGCGGTAAACAGCGGAAGGGTGGTTCTAACCGATGATCTTTTCTTCAGCGGAAATTCTATTATTCTCGACCACGGACAGGGGCTTTACACGATGTATTTTCATCTTTCCAAATTCCTGGTTAAGGTGGGCCAGAAGGTAGCGAAGGGAGATATAATCGGGCTGGTGGGCTCTACCGGAAGGGCATCGGGTCCTCATCTTCACTGGGGAGTCAGGCTTCAGGAAACCCGGGTCGACCCCATTTCTCTCCTGTCCCTTCCTTTACAATAAGAAATTGAACCACGAATTAGTCGAATTACACGAAATAAGTCTCCTTCTGGGGATTTGATCAGAGAATTGTAGCCCTTGCTACTCCCTGCTATTCCCTGCCCTGTCCTGAGCCTGTCGAAGGGCTATCCCCTACTATTCTACAGATTGGGATTTGATCGATGGTTTTTCATTGAATAAAGTGAGCAATTCTGATATGATTTACATAATAAAACCGGAGTTTAGCAAATTTTATGGCGAAGAAAAGGGAAGAAAAGTTTGAAGATGCCCTGAAAAGGCTGGAGGAGATCGTTCAGAGACTGGAGGGAGGAGACCTGCCCCTGGAGGATTCCTTAAAGTATTTTGAGGAAGGGGTGAGGCTGTCCCGCTTCTTAAGTGGAAAGCTGGAGGAGGCGGAGAAGAAGGTAGAGATCCTGCTCAAAGATGAGAAAGGTAAACTGAAGGCAGAGAAGTTTGATCCGGAAGATGAGGAAGGAGAGGGAGGAAAAGGAGGAGGACAAGGATCGCTTTTCTGAAGGAGACTTGTTTGCCCAAAAAGTCAATATCAATCTACATTGACGGGGCCTCCCGGGGAAATCCCGGGGAGGCCGGGGCCGGGGCACTCCTTAAGGACGGCCGGGGGAAGACTTTAAAGAAGATAGGTAAATACTTGGGGGTAGCCACCAACAATGTTGCTGAATACCAGGCACTCCTTCTCGGGCTGAAGGAGGCAAAGAAGTTAGGGGCTAAGAAGCTCGGCATTTATTCCGATTCCGAGCTCCTGATCAAGCAAATGGAAGGGGAATATCGAGTAAAGAGTGAGAACTTAAAAGATCTTTTCCGAAAGGCAATTAAAGAGCTCAAGAAGTTTTCTCGCTCCGCTTTCATCCACATTCCCCGAGAAGACAATAAGGAAGCCGATAAGTTAGCCAACCGGGCAATCGACGAAGGCTAAAAGATATACCGCTGAAGTAGATCAGATGATCGCTGGTCCATAAGGACGAGAGGAAAGTCCGGGCTCCACAGGGCAGGGTGGTCGATAACGTCGACTCGGGGTAACCCGAAGGAAAGTGCCACAGAAAACATACTACCCGCCTCTGGCGGGCAAAGGTGAAAAGGCGAGGTAAGAGCTCACCGCGGTCCTGGTGACAGGGCTGGCATGGTAAACCCCACCCGGAGCAAGGCCAAATAGACAGGCGCTTGAGGATGGCCCGTCCGAAGCCTGCGGGTAGGCTGCTTGAGGCCCCGAGCAATCGGGGCCCTAGATGAATGATCATCGCTCCGACCCGATCGGAGAACAGAACCCGGCTTACGATCTGCTTCAGCGGTTTTTTAAAGAAAAGGGTGCATCTTAAGCACGGTGGATTAAAAGATAGAAGTGCAGATTAAAAAAGCTATTTAAAACAACACTCCGTAAATTCATGACAGGAGAGGTAAGGTCGAAAAATGTGGAGGTTTGAAAATGCTCACAAAAGAGGAGATACTCCAGAAAATCGAAGAAAATAAAGCTAAAATAAAAGAATATGGGATTAAAAAAGTTGGTGTTTTTGGCTCCTATGTGCGAGTGGAGCAAAAAGAGAAAAATGATGTTGATATACTTGTGGAATTTGAGAAAGGGGAAATAACATTTGATAACTATATGGGCTTAAAATTCTTTTTGGAAGACTCACTCAATTGTAAAGTCGACTTGGTCATAGTGGATGACATCAAACCAAGATTAAAGCCATACATACTAGGAGAAGTTGTCTATGCAGAGGGATTATAAAGTTTACTTAGAAGATATTGCTCAGGCTATCGGAAACATTGAAGAATATACAATGGGCATAAGTTTTGAGACATTCCAGCAGAATAAAATGGTTCGTGATGCAGTTATAAGAAATTTTGAAATCATAGGTGAAGCGGTAAAGAATATCCCTCATGGAGTAAAAGAGAAGCATAAACAAATAGATTGGAGGGAAGCTGCTGGTTTAAGAGATGTGCTTATTCACAGATATTTTTAGGTAAATCTATCGCTTTTGTGGGATATAACAAAGAAGAAGCTTCCCGATTTAAAAATAAAAATTTCTGCAATACTTCAAGAAGAAGATGATTGAGCGGATCGAGAAGTGTGAAGTAGGATCTCAATAATAAACATTTTTCTATTCCTTTATTCCTTTCTCCATCCATCTCTACTTTCAAATTATCCTTTTTTTAATCCGGCCAGCTCGGCGATGAGCTGACATTTTTTCTTGTTCTCCTTGATGTCTGTCCGGGGGATAAAAATTTCTAATTTTTTTCAAAAAGCCCTTGACAAGGTTTTATTAGTACAATATAATATTACCAAAACGGTAATAATAGTAATATAAAGGTACGCGATGAATACCGTTAGACCATCTTAAGCGAACGGGTTATGAATACTGCAATAAATCTGCCTTAGATTTCCTATACCAAGCTTTTTCTTTCGACGGAAACTCTCCATGGGTTGAACATGGGTTACCCAAAATCAAAGCCAGAAGGGCAGCGGCTGAAAAAGGCAGTAACCACGAAGAGAATTTTCGCTACACTCTTTCGCAGTCTTGGGACCAAGTTGATCATTGCTCTAAGCTCGGTCCTCATTATCGCCATGGGTATATTTGCCTTCGTGATGGTGAGAACGCAGCGTGAGCAGCTTATTGGTGAGGTGCTACGGGGAGCCACCCGCTTCAGCGATACCATCAAGAAAAGCACCCACAGCGACATGTTGGAGGGAGACAGCAGCAAGATCTATAAAGTCATCGAGAATATCGGGAAGCAGGAGAGCATCGATCGCATCAGGATTTTCAACAAGGAAGGAAGAATCACATTCTCCACTTACCCTGACGAGAAAGACAGGTTAGTGGACAAGAAAGCGGAGGCGTGCTATGCCTGCCACAGTGTGGAGGAGCCTCTCGAGCGACTCGCAAGGGCAGAACGAAGCAGGATATTTGAGGGCCCCGGCGGTTACCGCATCCTCGGCATGATCAACCACATTTATAATGAGAAAGAATGTTATACCCGTTGCCATGAAGTGCATCCCCGGGAGCAGAAGGTTTTAGGGGTGCTTGATATAGACATGTCCCTGGCGCGGGTTGATAAGGAGATTGCCGCAAACCGTTGGCGTATTGTCATTTTCTCCATCGTGGCGATTATTCTAATCGCATTTATTGTTGCGTTATTTGTTCGAAAATTCGTGCATCACCCGGTGCAAGAGTTAGTGCTCGGGACTCAGAGGATTGCGGAGGGCGATCTCGAATATGAAATCGTCATCCGTTCAAGAGACGAGATTGGTCACTTGGCGCGAGCCTTCAATCGGATGACCAAAGGGCTGAAAGAGACCCAGTTCCAGCTCTTCCAAACGGAAAAGCTTGCGGCACTGGGTACCCTGGCTGCCCAGGTCGCTCACGAGATTAACAACCCTCTGACCACAGTATTGACCAATACTTGTCTTCTCCTGGAGAATGCTAAGGAGAATGATCCTCATCGGGAGGATTACCAGGAGATCGTGACCGAGACCGAACGTTGCCGGGACATCGTCAAAGGGCTCTTGGATTTTGCCCGACAGAGTAAGGGAGAAAAGAATCCGGTTGACCTCAACCAAGTACTTACAAAGTCGATATCACTTCTAGAAAACCAGGCTGCCTTCCGCGATATTCAGATAAAGCGGGATTTCCAGGATGCCCTTCCCTTGATCATGGCTGATGCCAATCAACTACAACAGGTCTTCATGAACATGCTTTTGAATGCGGCCGAAGCAATGCCGGACGGGGGGGAAATCAGCGTCGCTTCCGTCCGGACCAATGGGGAGAATCAGTCTATTGCGGTCTCTTTAGGGGATAGCGGTTGTGGTATTCCCGAGGATAAGATCCAGAGCATATTTGAGCCTTTCTTCACCACCAAGGGAAGGCAAGGATCGGGTTTGGGTCTCGCGGTGTGCTATGGGATCATTTCCCGGCACGGCGGTACAATTGACGTTGAAAGTGAGGTGGGAAAGGGAACGATTTTTACGATAAAATTGCCCATCAGCGAGGGAAAGTAAATCCCTGCTGAAACCAACCCTCGCGGGAAAGTCTGGAGGAATATAAAGTTGGAGGTGATGAGTCATGAATGAAGTAGCTAAGGTTCTGGTGGTCGATGACGAGGCCCCGGTTTGTCGGAGTGTGACTAAGATCCTGGCCAAGGAGAACTGCCAGGTCGATTCCGCGCTGAGCGCTGAGGAGGCCTTGAAGAAGATGGAGGCTGAACAATATGATGTTGTGATCACCGACTTGATGATGCCCAAGATTAGCGGCATGGAACTCCTGAAAATCATCAGAGAAAAGCACCCTGAGATAAGTGTCATTATGATCACCGGCTACGCAACCATCAAAACTTCGGTGCAAGCGATGAAATTGGGAGCGTTCGATTACATTCCCAAGCCGTTTACTCCGGAGGAGTTGCGGAGCGTAACGGCAAGAGCGATCCGCAGGAAACGCCTCTACCTGGAAGGCCTCGAGCCAGAGAGGGAGCCGATCCCGAAGGTGGAGATTCCCCCTGAAGTGGAGGGGAAAGAAGCCGTGGTGCCGGAGGTTACGGAGAAAGAGGCAGAGGTTGTAACAGCCCGCACTAAGGAATTCTTCTATCTGCGGGAGCATTCCTGGGCCTCGATTGACGAAGACGGATCGGTGCGGGTGGGGATGGACTATATGTTTCAAAAAACGGTGGGAGAGATACTCTACATAGATCTCCCTCTGGAGGATGATGAATTAGAGCAGGGAGGGGTTTGCGCAAGGGTGACTAGTAAGGAGAGGCGCATTCACAAGTTGTGGGCGCCGATCAGCGGTAGAGTGGTCGAGGTCAACTACGAACTGGACAAGAAATCCTCTCTGGCCAGTTCCGACCCCTACGGAAAGGGATGGCTGCTGCGCGTAGAGCCCTCAAATCTGGAGGAGGAGCTGAAGAATCTTGCCCGCGGCAAAGATTTCCTCTAGAGCTAAACATCTGGTTCTTTAACTATTCCTTGCTTCTCCGCCCTCCGGCAGAGATCCGAAATAGTAATGGAATCAAAAAAAGTAGAGATATTATCGGTTAATTCCTTCCAGATATAGGTTGTTATGCATCTTTTCGATAAATTGCATTTTTCAACACCTGTTTCGAGCTGACCGATACAGAAGACCAGTTCAATAGGCCCATCAATAGCTTGAATTACTTCCCTTAATGTTATTTCTTCTGGTCTCCTGGCTAAATAATAACCTCCCCCGGGCTCTTTCTTTCCCC
>JAUWWP010000497.1 GCA_030616835.1 Deltaproteobacteria bacterium
AGGGAATTAATCCACTCGGACATATCTCCGTGTTTGGTGGAGAGGTTGGTCAGGCCATCGAGCAAGGCATTACACATCACCGAGGTATAGGGAGGGGAAAGGGGATAGGCATACCTGAACCGGGGATGATCCTTATCCAGGCAGGCCCGGAGATGTCCAAAGGTTACTCCCGGCTCGATAATTACATACATATCATCCTCATTTACCTCCAGGATTCTCTTCATCCTTTTTAAATCCACGACAATCCCACCTTCCCTGGGTATGGTCAGCCCCCCGACATTTGCCCCGGCAACGAAAGGGGTCAAGGGGATTCTTTGTTCATTGGCGAGCCGCACAATCGCCTGAATCTCCTCGACCGAATCAGGCATAACTATTAGCTCGGGCTCGGAAGGCTCGTTTTCGGTCATATCCTGAGAGTAGATAAACAGGGTATCCGGGTCGCCGCAGACATGTTCATTACCGACAATTTCCGCTAACCTTCGAGTTAACTCAGCCCGGTCTATCTTCCTTCCCGGCTCGGTTCTTTCTTGCGGCAGGTTTACCTTTTCCATCTATCCTCTCCTTTATGACTCTCGATCATTGAATCCTGGGTATTCCCTTATTTTAGTTGACAATTCCTGCCTTCAATCTAATCTTTATTCACGGAATAGCAAGGCAAAACTAAGTATTGGTTATTCGTTATTCGGTTGCGCTGCTCGTTTCGTCTTTTCCTTCGACAGGCTCAGGACAGGCGTCATAAGGTTGCGTTTTCCCTTACGATCTTTGCTTTTTGATTTCATCCATAACCGCTTTACGAATCCCGATTCGAGTTGCGTAACCACAACCGTTTGCCCCAACCGATCTTTCGATAAGCTCAGGACAGACATCTTACAGATTTTACCAACTACTCCTTCGACTGGCTCAGGACAAGTAAAGGCTCACCATCAAATCTTGATAAGCTTTAGAATTGGCAGCAGCTTCCAGAGCTTGATCCCTCTGACCTTTAGCCTTCCGGTAATTAATGGAATGATATAACTACCACCCACCCCAATGTTTAAAAACTCACCAAGGTCAGCTTCTAGATAAACAGTGGGTTTTGGGGCAGCCCCGTTTCTTAGAAATACCTCACCATTTTTAAAAATAACCGTCATCGTCATCCGGCTTGCTTTCAGGACTAATGTGCAGTTCAGAGCTTTTGTTAGCTTTAATTTATTAGGATCCTGAAGATTTTTATTTATCAACTCCCGGATCATGAGGGCCACCAGATTTAAAGCCCCTACATCCTCAACAATCACTTCGGGCATAATCTATGCCTCCTTGGTTTAGAAATATCAATTTGAACCACGAATTTCACGAATTATACGAATTGGGATTTGGTCCGTCTAAGGCGAATTGCAAAATGCAAAATGAAAAATGCAAATTGCAAAGGATTGAATTGGGATTTGAACCACTAATTTCACGAATTACACGAAGAATTTTTCCCTTTTGGGATTTGAACCACTAATTTCACGAATTACACAAATTAATCCTGTTTTGGTCATTGGGATTTATTTATTATGCTACCTTGACGGTCTTGCCTTCTTTGATCCTTTTCCTCCACTGAAGATCAATTTCGTATCCGCAGGGAAGGCTGACAAGGGCATCCCCTCGGGGGAGGGAACCGTACCAGGGATAGCCCCGGCAGACCTGAGGTCGAACCGAGTGGGCCCGGCATTTGCCGTCAGGGGCAAGCTGGGTACAGCGGTAGAAGAACCGCCCCCTCAGACCTTTAGTTGCCGTTTCGGGATTAATCCGAAAGGCCTCCTTTTTCGGCACCCTTCGCCAGTACCTGGTGATAAAGGAAACATCCCGGATAAAAAGAAGGATCTTATCCCGGGGGGCACTCTCCGGGTATTTCCGCAGGGACTCTCGATCATCCCGGGCCTTCTTTTGCAACCGAGCCTTGGAAAACTGTAGCCCGATCACCCGGCAGCACTTACCGCAGGCCCGGCACTTTCCGGGCATGGGGCCGTATTTACGCTCAAGCTGCCCTAAATATTTCTCGAAGAAGATATTTAGATCAGACATAAATCTTTCCGGCTCATTACGAATTGTCCCGCGTGCACGCGGGATTAAATCTAAATGCCAAATCAATAAGAAAAATCCAAATGACAAAATCCAAATGACAAATGAATGACAAATGGCTAAATGTCAAAGGATTTCTCTTCTAAATCATATACTTTGTCATTTGAACTTTGGGTTTTGTTTGAACTTTGAGCTTTGACATTTGATATTATCTTACCTACTACCCCCTGCTATTCCCTG
>JAUWWP010000161.1 GCA_030616835.1 Deltaproteobacteria bacterium
AGTATGCAGAGTTGCAATACCACCGTGGGGAAGAAGGGCTGAATAGCTTCATAGGGTATAAAGGGTAAAGTCGCAAAGGCAGCGATAACATAGCTTAGCCCGGCCAGGCCCCAGAGGAGAAACCGGTTGACCACCAGAGGGTCCATCTTTTTGCCTTTATTGAGCTGCTTCCGGTAGAGTCTCCATCTGCCCAGAGATTCATAGGCCAGCCAGCCGAAGTTCAGCGTGTTGCCTATCACATAAACAATCTTTATCTCGAAGCGGGCGGCCCATACGAGCATGATCTGTTTATCCTCGAACACGAATATCAGATCGGATAAGCCGATCAAAAGGATTCCTATGAAGATTAGAAAAAAGAGGCTTCCCGCGCTCCCCGGCCTGAAGACCTGTCGGGTAAATACGCCGAAAAGCAAAAGCCCGATGACGAAGGCGTTGCCGCCCACGATGGAAAGGAGTTTAAACCATGTGGGTGCTCCCGGCCCCACAAGACCCGCAATGTCCGGCCGAAACTGCATAATTGCCCTCCCCACACCCAGAATGGGAGCGAAAATGAATCCCAGAACGAAGAAGCCCGATGCCACCAGCAGAGCCGGCAAGTACCTGGTTTCCCGATACCTGCGGAAAATGGCAATAGTAACCCACCACATCAAAAATGTGAAGCTAATACTAATGGATGCTTCAAATATCTCTCTTATACTTAACTCCATTTTCTCCCCTTTACCCCGTTAGAGATCTTACCTGGTGAATTGATACCAAAGCCATGGAAAGTATTCTGCTCTAATAATATATTTTTATCAAATTATTTTCAATATTTTTTATTAATTGTATGATAGTATAGTTCATCGGTCAAGGAGATTTCTATGAAATTGGTTTCTCGATCTTCCCGGGTGCAGGAAATCTTTTCCCGAATAGCCCCCTACTATGATTTCCTTAACCACCTGCTCAGTCTGGGCATTGATCTCAGGTGGCGGAGATATGCGGCCGAGTTGATCGGGGTGGGCCCGGAGGCAACGGTGCTGGATGTTGCCACCGGAACCGGGGATTTTGCGCTTAAGGTCGCCCGGCATACCGCCCCGGGGGTAAAGATTATTGGAATTGACATCAGCGAGCAGATGCTGGCCCGCGCCCGGCGTAAGGTAAGACGGGCAGGGCTCACCCGGCGGATCTCCCTTCAAGATGCTCCGGCGGAAGAGCTTCCCTTTGATGAGAATTTCTTTGAGGCAGTGGTCATCGGTTTCGGGATCCGTAACCTGTCCGAGGCCGCGGCCGGGCTGAAAGAGATCTACCGGGTGCTCAAGCCGGGAGGGAGAGCGGTCATCCTGGAATTTTCCCTTCCTCAATATCGAGCCCTCCGATTTATTTACCGTTTTTACCTGATAGTGATCGTTCCCCTCATCGGCGGGATAATCGCCCGCAGCGGGGACTACCGCTATCTCAGCCAGTCGATCCTTAAGATGCCCGGCTGGGAAGAGTTCGAGGCCACAATGGAGGAGGTCGGCCTCCAGTATGCACGCCATCACAATCTCAGCCTGGGGATTGCAGTCGTCTACCTGGGTGAAAAGCCGCTTTCGGTCGCCTGATCACTAGAATATAAGTCGGGCATCTTGCCCGACATACTTGTCCTGAGCCCCTCGACCTCGCTCGGGATAAACTCCGTCGAAGGGATGGCGGGCTGGAAGCCCGCCTTACAATAGGGAAGAGCTCTAAGTAGGGATGAAAGTAATATCCTTTGATCTGGACGGAACCTTAGTGGATCCGGAATTTAACGATCTGGTCTGGTATCGTGGAGTGCCGGAGCTATATAGCAAGAAGCATAATATTAGCCTGGAGATGGCAAGAGAACTTGTGAGCGGAGAGTATCAGAAAATAGGAGATAAGATGGTGGAATGGTATGACATCAAATACTGGTTCAGGCACTTTGGGCTGGGAGGAAGCTACCAGGAGCTGATGAACCGGTTCCGGGGTAGGGTAAAGGTCTATCCGGAGGTAATGGAGGTTTTGGGAAGGCTGAGAGAGAGATATAACTTAATCCTGACCTCAAATGCGGCCCGGGAGTTCATTGCGGTAGAGATAGGGGCTGCCGGATTGGAAGGGTTTTTTACCCGGATTTTCTCGGCCACTTCGGATTTCGGGCAGGTTAAGAAGACACCGGAGTTTTACTCAAAGATATGCGCCACCGTAAATATTGGCCCGCAGCGAATGATCCATGTCGGCGACCACTGGGAATTTGATTACCTTGCTCCCCGGGAGATCGGGATTACCGCCTTTTATTTGGGGAGAAATGGGAATAGGGAGGGAGATTTTGTGCTCAGGGATCTAAGGGAACTGGAGGCGAAGCTTCGCCACCTGCCGGAGCCATCTACTTATGGCGAGAAACTTTAGAACCAAGGTGATCGTCAATCCCCATTCGGCCAATCGCTCAACCAGAAGGCAGTGGCCAGGGATTGCCGAAGAGATAAGGAGAAACATTGGAGAGTTTGATTGGGAGTTTACCCCCGGGCCGAACACTGCCCCGGAGCTAACTAAAAGGGCCCTGAAAGAGGGATATGAGATGATTGTCGGGGTTGGAGGTGACGGGACTAATAACGAGATTATCAATGGGTTTTTTGAGGCTGAGCAGGCAATAAATCCGGAGGCAGTTTACGGGATGATCTGCCGGGGAACTGGATCGGATCTGATTAAAACCCTGGGGATTCCCCGGGATCCGGGCACGGCAGCCCGGCTTCTGGCAGGGAGGGAGACCCGCAGGATTGATCTGGGAAGGCTGAGCTTCCGGGATCACCAGGGCCGGGAGGCTCGGCGCTATTTCATCAATATAGCCAGCTTCGGGATCGGGGGAGAGGTTGATGACCGGGTTAACCGAACCACCAAGGTCTTCGGGGGACGGCTCTCTTTTCTTTACGGGAGCATCCGGGCCTATTTTTCGTATAAGAATAAGGCGGTCAGTATCGAGATCGACGGCAGCTCCCTGGGGGCAAGAAAGGTTTTCAATGTAGCGGTAGCTAACGGGCAGTATTTCGGAGGAGGAATGAGGGTTGCCCCCCGAGCCCAGGTAGACGATGGGCTGTTCGATCTTGTTATTATGGGGGATCTGAGCTTTTTAGAGTCAGCCCGGATGGGGAGGATGATCTATAAAGGGAACCATATCGATCTTCCCCGGATAGAGTCTTTTCGAGGAAAGAGACTGTCGGCTACCTCGGAGCAGAGGGTTCTCCTCGATGTTGATGGGGAGCAGCCCGGGATGCTCCCGGCCAGCCTTGAGATAATCCCCGGGGCAATTCGGGTTAAGGTTTGATGCGCTCCGAGGAAATTGCAAATGCCCGTCCTGAGCGAAGTCGAAGGAATTAAATTGGGATTTGAACCACGAATTACTCGAATTACACGAAATAAGCCGAAATCCTGAGTCCTTCGAGACAGCTGGCCGATTTCCTGAGGAGCGAGCGAGAGTGAGCGTCTCGAAGGATCGGATTTGGCAATTCCAGTATAAGGAACTTATAGGATCTTTTTCTGTCTATTTTAACTTGACAGGCCTTTTTAATTAGTTTATTGTAATCCGAGATGTATGGAAAGTTTGGTTTTGTTCAGGATTAAGAAAAAAAAGATATTAGAAATGAAAGGAGGTGAGGGATTTTGAGAATCTTCAAGAGTAGTTCTTTAGTAACTTTTCTGGCCTTAAGTGTGGGAATCTTTCTGATTGCATCTGGATGTGCCAAGAAGCCCCCTACCCAGGAAATAGCTGATGCCGAAGCCGCTATCGCGGCTGCCCGGGATGCCGGAGCTGAGGATTATGCCCCGGATGAGTTCCGCAGTGCCGAGGAGCTTCTTGCCCAGGCTCGGTCAGAGATGGATGATGAGGCAACATATCGAGAAGCAAGAACTCATGCAATTCAGGCAAAGGAAAAGGCTGATATTGCCCGGGAGCTGGCTATAAGTGCCAGGGCACCCAAACCGGCCGCGGCTGAAGCTAGGCCAGGCGCACTTCCTACTTATCATATTGTTAAGAAGGGGGAGTGTTTATGGTGGATCTCGGAATACGAAGAGATCTATAATGACCCCTTTCAATGGCCTTTGATCTACAAGGCAAATAGGGATCAAATCAAAGACCCGGACCTGATCCGTCCCGAGCAAAACTTTGATATTCCCCGGGATTCATCAAAATCGGAGATCGGCGATGCTATCCGCGAAGCTAAATTCAGAGGGCCCTGGTCGCTGTGGGATGGTAAATGAGCTAAGGGATATTCGGGCATTTCCGATAAAATTATGAGAATAGGAAAAGAGGGAGGACTTCTCAGTTCTCCCTCTTTTTTTGCCTATTAAGCAGGCTTGACAAAATGGCCTTTTCCACCAAATAATATAATCTCACAACTCTATAAGATATGGGTTGGGTCAGTCGGTTGAGGTTGCGCGGCTTGTATCGGGATTCGTAAAGCGGTTGGGGTAACACCCCCACCATATTCTCCGTCCCTTCGACTTCGCTCAGGACTGGCAAGGGGGAGGAAATTTAAAATCAAACAACCTCTATTCCCCTCCCTTGGTGGGAGGGGTTAGGGGAGGGGGAACATAACCTATTGACGAAATACGAAGCGAGCCCCATATAAATAAGTTGCTAAATGTGATTACTTTCGATAAATATCGATAATTTTTTACGGGGCGAGCAGCACAACCGGATAACGAATAACGAATGGGAGTCTGGTCAGACAAATATATGGGTAGAGTTACCAATTAAAAGAGGTAACTACTACATTAGTAAATCATAGGTAAAGGGGCCTGAATGGAAGATATTTACGATGTAGCGGTAATTGGCGGCGGGGTTAATGGCACCGGGATTGCGCGGGACTGCGCAATGCGGGGCCTGAAGGTAATTCTTCTGGAAAAGAAGGATTTCTCTGCCGGGACTACCGGGGCATGCAGCGGTATGATTCACGGGGGGCTACGGTATCTTTACAGTGATGTTGGAATTACCAAGGTCTCCTGCCTTGACAGTGGCTATATCCGGAAGATTGCCCGCCATCTTACCTTCCGCATTCCTTTTATCGCCCCGGTATTGGGGAAAGGCTTCTTTTCCCGGGCTTTTTTAGAGCTGATGGAGGCCTATTTTACGGCCTATGACCGCTTTGCTCCCCTGAAGTCCGGGAAGCCTCATACTCGCCTCTCCCGGGAAGAGGCCTTAAGGCTGGAGCCCGGGCTCAGCCCCCGAATTATTGGTGCGGTTACTATGGATGAATGGGGGATCGATCCCTTCCGGCTTTGTGTAGCCAATGCTCTCTCGGCTCAGGAGCACGGGACAAAGGTTCAAAATCATACCGAGGTAATTGATTTTATTAGATCCGGGAAGAATGGGATAACCGGGATTAAGGTCAAGAACCTATTAACTAAAGAGATCAAGCTGATCTCGGCCCGGATAGTAATGAATGCCGCCGGACCCTGGCTTACCAGGATCGGACAAATAGCCGGGGTTGAAATAAGGCTCCGGCCGGCCAAGGGCATTCATCTTGTCTTTGATCGCCGACTTTCCAATCTGGCCATCAATACCAGTGCTATTGATGGTCGCCAGATCTTCCTCATCCCTCACGAGAATACCTCCATACTGGGCACTACCGATGATGATTTCTACGGGGATCCGGACAGCCTCACGGTCACCGAGGATGAGATCGAATATCTACTGCAGGGAATCGAAAGGGTGTTTCCCGGGATCCGGGATCACCGCATAATGCGGGCATTCGCCGGGATTCGTCCCACCCTGTATGCCTGGGGGAGGAATGAGGATTCCCTCTACCGGGAGCATGAGATCTTTGACCACGAGGCAAGAGATGGGGAGAAGGGGCTGATTACCATTGGCGGAGGGAAGCTGGCCAGCTACCGCCTGATGTCAGAGCAGGCAACCAATCTTATCTGTGAGAAATTAGGGATAAAGGCAGGCTGCCGAACCCATCTCGAGGCTTTGCCCGGAGGAGAAAAAGAGGTGGATATTGAAGGGCTCTCAAGGCGATTTTCTCTCCCGATGTATGTGGTAAAAAGGATCGTTTATCGCCAGGGAGCAAGGGGGGAGAGGATCCTGGAGATGATTAGAGATGATCCCTTCGGGGGGAATTTAATCTGCCGATGTGAACCAGTGACCGAGGCCGAGATCCGGTATTGCATCAGGAATGAGTGGGTAAAGACCCTCGCCGATCTGCGCCGTAGAACAAGATTGGGCAGCGGCCCCTGTCAGGGCAGTGGCTGCACGGTGATGGCCGCACAGATTATGGCGGAGGAACTAAAGCTTTCTCCCGAAGAGGCACAACGGCTGATATTCGATTTTCTCGGCGAGAGGTGGAAGGGCAAGGCACCGATTCTGAGGGGTATCCAATTAAGCCAGGAGGAGCTTAATCAGGCAAAATACCTTTGTGTTGGGAATCTTGATAATATATTCAGACAAGGAG
>JAUWWP010000174.1 GCA_030616835.1 Deltaproteobacteria bacterium
CTTAACCCGGAAGTTCCCAATATATCCGGAGATGCCCTCAATCTCGCTGTAGGTATAAAGTGTTATTCGGGGATGTCGACCGACATCCATCATCTTGGGACCGAGTATTCATATGGCACAGTCCATCGTTGGAAAGGTCTTATTGAGGGCGGCCATTATTCCCCCGATACTCGGTTCCTTTTCAACCAAATAAATCTGATGTCCGGCATCAGCCAGCTCCAGCGATGCCTGGATACCGGCTACCCCCCCACCAATTACCAGGGTGGCCGGGGTAACCTTGACTTCGGTCTCTTCCTGAGGCTCCAGAAGCCTTGCCCGGGCCACTGCGCTTCTGACCAGATCTTTCGCCTTCTGAGTAGCCTTTGTTTTTTCGTGCTGATGGACCCAGCTGCAATGTTCTCTGATGTTGGCCATCTCGAATAGATACTTATTGAGACCGGCCTCGGAAACGCAGTTTCTGAAGGTTGATTCGTGGATCTTGGGGGTGCAGGAAGCAACTACGACCCGGTTCAGCCCGTGCTCGGCTATCGCCTTTTTTATCTCATTCTGCCCGGGATCGGCGCAGGTGTACTTGTTCTGGACTACTACCACTACATCATTCAGGGTTCTGGCATATCGGGATACCTCATCACAATCTACCACTCCCGCAATGTTAAGCCCGCATTCGCAAACAAATACTCCAATCTTTAGCTCATCGGACTTCGGCAATCTTCTCACCTCCCTTCAAATAATATTAAATATCAAAATGCAAAAATCAAAATGACATATTAAAATGCAAAAGCTTACTTCGCCGTAGTTCAGCCTTCGTAGCCACTTCGGTTCAGCCTTCGTAGCCACTTCGGCGAAGTAGGCCGAAGTAGGCTGGCTATGAAAGCTGAATGTATTAATATTTTTGAATTTTGATTTGTAATTTTAATATTTTATTTTTGATTTTTACACTGCGAGGGCGGAGGCTGCAATCACGGTTAAATCCTCGACATTGCTTTTCACTTTCTTACCATTCTCATCGTTCAGGGCGCAGGTAAAATGGATATAGCATTTGGGGCAACTGGTAACAAGAGTGTCAGCTTTCAAATGATCTGCCTCCCTCAGACGGTCTAATTGAATTAATTTCGAGTGAGCGCCGCAATTTGTCCAGGCAGTCGTCCCGCAGCATACGGCGTTTTTCCCGCTTTTTTCCATCTCAATTAGCTTAAGCCCAGGGATACTGGATAGAACCTCCCGGGGCTGGTCATAGATTCCCAGATGCCTCCCTAACCGACAGGGATCCTGATAGGTTACTGTCCTGTCCAGGTGGTTAAATTTTATCTCTCCTGAGCTCAGTTTTTTCTCTAATAACTGTGAGATATGGATAACCTCGAAATCAAGCTTCCCGAAATGTTCGGGGTAATCAAGCTTAAATGTCCGGTAACCTTCGGCGCAGGAAAATAGTACTGTCTTTGCCTTACTTTTTTTGATCTCGGAAAGATTATGCTCCGCCAGCCTCCGGAAGTTCTCTATATCCCCCATCCACAGCAGATCATGACCACAGCACCTTTCGTTCGACAGAAGGGCTGGCTTTATCCCCAGTTTATCGAGTATTTTAAGGGTGCTTCTGGCAATGGCAAGGGAGTCAACTTCGATATCGGAAAAAAGGGCGTCAAAATAAGGCAAGCAGCCGACGAAATAAACCAGGTCACCAGTTCTTAATGCCTTTTTGCCTTTGGGCAGCCACTCCAGCCGGTTCTGTTTAAGCGTGGAAGAGGTCATAATCCTCATTAATGATTGTAATGCGCCGCTGTGGGAGCAGACCCCCTCTTTTCCATACCGGTGAGCTATTGTTCTAATGTTTTTGATGAAACTCAAATGGTCAATATCTGCCAAGCACCGGGCATCGCACATTCCACAGGATAGACAGGACCAGATTTCCCTATCATTTAAAACCTTATCAATGTCGTCCAGAATAGTCATGCTGATAAATCGGCGTGGGGAAAAAGCCGGATTAAACCTGGATATTGGACAATTGGCACTGCATTTGCCGCACTCCAGGCATTTATTTACTCCTGTTTCTCTAATAATTTTAATGTCCCTGTCTATCTTCTCCATCCCCTTTTACTTCCTCATGCTCTCAATCAATCCAGATTCTTTAACTCCCGGACAAATGAATCAATTACTTGCTTGACTCCCTCTGGATCGAACTTAGTGGGACGCTCAATCCGGAACCTGCGCTCATCAATACCAAGGATTCGCACTATCCTATTTGCTACGGCGAAATTACTGTTAGCTACTTCCTCACCGAACGAATAATGGCACTCTCCTTCCGGGCAGCTCAGGCTCAGGACTCCATCGGCACCGAGTTCGAAGGCCCGTAAGATTAAGGCCGGGCTGAGCCGTCCCGAGCACATAATCCGGATAAGGTTTATCCCGGGATGGCTTTGCGGCGGCACAATTTCACCGTAGTCCTCCTGATTAAATGCTCCCCAATTACAGGCAAAAACAACAACTTTCGGCCTGACATCTTTACGGACTTTCTTCTTATCTCTTGTCTTCATGATGACTTAAGAAGCTCTTCCACCGTTCTATTGATCCAATCATCCGTGAAATAGCCAACTCTAATTGCTCCGGATGGGCAGATGGAGGCACACACCCCACATCCTCGACAGATATTCCCGTCAATACTCGAGACCTTGACACCATTTCCCTTATCCTCCAGCCTGACTGCCGAATATTCGCAGACCTCCTCACACTTTCCGCAGCCCCGGCAGGAAGACTGCTCAACTCGGCTGGTTATCCTTTCAATTCTTACCGGGATGTTTTCAATCTCACCTTCAGCCGATCCTGAAACCAGAATGAGCTCACTCATAGCCCATTTAAGACTTAGAAGCATACTTTCTTGATCCGAGCCAGAGATCGACAGGACTGCATGCCTCTTTTCACAAGTCTCGACACATTGATAACATTCGGAACATGGTCCGCACTTAAGGCATCTTTCTGCTTCCGTCAATGCCTTCCTTTCGGTAAATCCACCTATCACTTCAGTAAAGTTACCCGTTCTCTTTTTCAGGGATAAAGCTGGCGGTTGCTGACTCTTTTCCCTCCCGATCTCTTCAACTACTAATTCTGCCTCCTTTGTCTTAGCCTCATCCGTCCTAAAATAGACTTTTTTCTTTGATCCTTTGTTTAGTAAATAATTATTAATAGCCCAGGCGGCCCGGTGCCCGGCAGCAATCGCCTCGATGACAGAGGCGGGACCGGTCACCGCATCACCTCCGGCAAATATCCCGGGCCGATTCGTCTGCATAGTTTCGGGATCGATTACAAATAAATTCTGTTCTGATAGCTCAAAGCCATGTCCCGGGGGGAAAAAGGAAATATCCGGTTCTTGACCGATAGCCGTTATTATACAGTCGGTTTCTACGGTAAACTCACTATCTTTAATCGGAATCGCCTTCCTCCTTCCACTACGATCAGGACTACTCAGGCGACAGCTCAAGCATTCCACCCCGGTAACCTTTCCTGTATCTCCCAGACCCTTAACCGGTTGGGTCAAATGGATAATTTTAACCCCCTCCCTTTCAGCCTCTTCAATCTCCTTTGGATCCGCTGGCATCTCATTGCGGGATCGGCGGTAGACGATATTTACCTTCCGCGAACCCAGGCGCAGTGAGCTCCGGGCGGCATCAATTGCAGAATTTCCACCACCAATAACCAAGACCCGTCTACCCAGTTTTCCCCATCCATCAAGGTTGGCTCCTCTTAAAAATGTAACAGCTTCAATGATGCCCTCAAATTCGTCTTCTCCTTCAATCCCTAATTTCAGGCCCCGGTGGGCGCCAATTCCAAGGAATATCGCCCGATACCCTTGCTTCTTAAGCTCGTTCAGAGCTATATCCTTACCTACGGTAATACCGGTCTTAATCTCTACCCCAAGGGCCTTGATGTAGTTTATCTCGTCTTCGACTATCTCCCGGGGCAGACGATACGCCGGGATTCCCGCAACCAACATCCCTCCCGGCAGGGAAAGCCTCTCAAAGATGGTAACATTGTATCCCATCTTTATAAGATAGTACCCGGCACTAAGCCCAGCAGGCCCTGAGCCTACAATTGCCACCTTTTCTCCCCTGGTTCTCTCGATCCGTGATGGAAGAGAAGTTTTCGAGTAATCAGCCACAAACCTTTTTAAGTCATTTATCGCAATTGGCTTATCGATCTCCACTCGCGCGCATTGTTCCTCGCAGGGATGAAAGCAGACCCATGCGCAGACAGCCGGCAAGGGGTTATTTAGCCTTATCAGTTCCAAGGCCTCCTTGTATTTGTGAGCAGCAATTAATGTATTGTACCCTTTCACCTCAATCCCGGCCGGGCAGGCAACCTTGCACGGGGAGTCCTTAACCCTCTTGATCATGTAAGGACCACCGGCGCCTGTCTTTAATGACAGCAACATATCCCTTTTATCCAGGACTCTCTGGATATCAGCAATCGTTTGCTTTTTTCTTGAAACAACCTTCTTAGCCAAGTTTCTACTCTCTAAAGTTTCCTCAAAGATCCTTCGAGTTCCCCAGTATTCCTTGCTACTCCATGCTATTCCCTGAACCAGAGCCCTTTTTCAGCTTCTTCAACCCGTATTCATATCCCCTTTCAAAGGCCTTGAGATTAAGCTCTTCGGTACCTTTGGGAACCGTGGCTTTGATCGCCTTTCTGACCGCATTGGCGTCAAGCAGCCTGGTTACCGCGGTAAAGAATCCGAGCATGACGATATTCAATACGATCTTTCTCCCCAGCTCCTCGGCTACCCGGGTTGCCGGGATCGAGAAGACTCTGATCTTACCCCTCGGTGGGTTGGGCTTTACCAGATCCTCCTCGAGCAGGAGTATCCCATTCTCGTCCAACTGCGGTTCGAACCTCGTATACGCCTCCTGGGACATAATAACCATAATATTCGGTATGGTTACATAAGGATATCTAACCTTCGTATCCGAAACTATCACCTGGGCACTACAGGCACCGCCCCTTGCCTCCGGGCCAAAACTCTGGGTCATAGTAGACTCCCTGCCCTCGAACAGTGAAGCAGCCTTACCGATTATCAGAGCGGTTAGAATAACGCCCTGACCACCAAAGCCTCCGATCTTTATCTCAGTCCTACTCAATTTCCCCTCCGTATGGTTGATAGCTCTCTCCCAGAACCCGGCGGTAGTGTTCATCCCTTGCTTCTAAGAGTGTGGGCTTTTCGATATCAACAAACTTTCCCACAACGATCTTCCGTTGAAACTCAATATCCAGATCCCTGGTATTGGCTCCGTGTTTGATCACGCTGTTATCATGGTAGAACTTCATCAGGCTGAGCCCATCACCGAGCCGGTTTCTCCGGGCATAAATGGTGGAGCATGGAGAGATCACCTCAATGAAGGAAAACCCCTTTTTATTTAATACCTCACCAATTGCTCGGGTAAGCCTGCGCACGTGCAGGGCAGTCCAGCGGGCAACATAGACTGCCCCACTGCTCTCCGCCAGGTAGGGCAGGTTAAAAGGCCTTTCATAATTTCCGAAGGGCATTGTGGTGGCGGTGGCGGTAAGAGGTGTTGTAGGAGCAACCTGACCGCCGGTCATCGCATAATTGAAATTGTTAACACATATCACCACTATATCTATATTCCGGCGGGCAGCGTGAATAAAGTGGTTTCCGCCAATAGCAACTATGTCTCCATCGCCGCTGAACACTATTACTTTTAACTCAGGATTCGCAAGTTTAAGCCCGGTGGCAAAAGGGATCGCCCGGCCATGGGTTACATGGAAGGAATCCAGCCTGATGTATCCGGCTGCCCTTCCGGTGCACCCGATACCGGAGACAACACTAACCTTATCCAGATTGAGCTGGGAGGCCTCCAGGGCACTGATCAGACAATTGACCGTTGTCCCGATCCCACAGGTAGGGCACCAGATATGGGGGATCCGGTCCATCCGGAGTAAGGGAGCTCCCGGGTGTTCCTGTTTCATCCTGCTGCTTCCATTATCTGCTTATAAATATCTTCCGGGTTATGGGCGGTGCCTCCTCCATGGGGGACCAGAAAGGTCTTTGCCCGGCCGGCGGCACACCTTTCCACCTCAAATACTATCTGACCGTAGTTCATCTCCGGAACAACAAAGGCTTTAGCCTTCTGGGCAAGCTCCCGGATCCGTTTCTCAGGGAAAGGCCAGACAACTATCAGCCTCATACTTCCCACCTTCACCCCATCCTTCTCGGCTAACTCAATCGCCTGCTGGGCAAC
>JAUWWP010000427.1 GCA_030616835.1 Deltaproteobacteria bacterium
ATTGAGTCCCATAAAGTCCCCCTTTGAAAAAGGGGGATTCAGGGGGATTTTGCAACCCAAATTCTCTTAGCGGGACTGGACTTCGACACGGCTCAGTCGAGCAAAAGCCCCGCCTATCCACTCTTTACCTAAAAAACGGGGAAACTCCTGGAAAAATACGAGACCTTGACGGCTATTTTTCGGGCTGTTATACTGTTAACAAAAATTTGCCCCGGAATGATCGATCTGCACATCCATACTAATGATAGCTCCGATGGACAGCACTCTCCCCGAGAGATCTTTACCATGGCCAAGCTCATCGACCTGCAGGCGATTGCCTTTGCCGACCATAACTCCATTGGCGGTGTGGAAGAGGGAATGAGACTTTCCCGGGAGTTTAC
Source organism: Deltaproteobacteria bacterium (assembly GCA_030616835.1). Lineage (GTDB taxonomy): Bacteria > Desulfobacterota. Next base: position 381 of record JAUWWP010000427.1, read on the forward strand.
CCTCGAGTTTGTCCCGGCTATCGAGCTGAATACCATTCATCAGGGACAGGATCTCCATCTGCTCGGATATTACCTCGATTATCAGAGCAAAGCCCTCAAGGAGTGGCTTAAGAAACAGCATGAGGCAAAGCGGCACCAGGCCCGGGGCCGGCTCCAGAGACTTAAGGAACTGGGTTTTGTTCTTGATCAGGAGGATGTTGAAAGATTTTCCCCGGGGAAGATCCCTGCTGGCTCCACCTTCCTTCAGGTTATTATGAGCCGGGAAGAGAATAAAGCCGATCCAAGATTAAAGCCCTATATTGATGGTGATAGATCCGAATCTCCTTATTTTAATTTCTATCTTGATTATTTCCGTAGTGGAAAACCGGCCTTTGTCCTTCTGAAGGCAGCGGATACGGTGGAGGTTATCAGGATTGTAAAGGGTTTTGGAGGGATCCCTATCCTGGCTCATCCCTATGACATTGATGCTGAAATCATTATTAAGCTCATCGAAGCTGGGTTGTGCGGCCTGGAGGCATACTCCAGCTATCATAGTACTGAACAATGTGAGTATTTTCGCCGATTGGCAGAACAATACGGAATATTGGTCACTGCTGGCTCTGATTTTCATGGATGTAAATACAAACCTGATGTTCGCCTGGGGGAAATTCCGGGAAACAGCTACCAGCTCCTAAAAGAGCTAAAGGACTTTGTTGGCGAATAAAGATTTGAGTCTTTTGCCTAATCAATAAGTAGGATGAAAAAGCTAATCCTTTGCGATTTCGATGGGACGATAAGCCTTAAAGATGTGAGTCATAAAATGCTGGATACCTTCACCAATGGTAATTGGAAGGGGATTGATCAAGAGTTTATCAGCGGGAAGATCGGCTCCCAAGAGGCCTACCAGAGGGTAGCAAAGCTTCTTCAGGGAAGCCAGAAGGAATTTCTTGATTATGCTCGAGGGTATACCGGGCTCGACCCATACTTTCAGGATTTTTACCATTTCTGTAAGAAAAATGAAATTGCGGTGAAAATAGTAAGCGATGGCTTCGATTTCTATATCTCTACCCTCCTGGACAAGTACAATCTGGGAGAGATCGAGTTCTTTTCCAATCATCTGGTCTTCAATCCCGACGGAAGCTTCGAGATGAAGTTCCCTTACTACAATCCTGACTGCTGCCGTTCGGGCACCTGTAAAGGGACGGTAGTATCTAAATTCAGACAATCCTATGAACATATTGGCTTTGTCGGAAACGGAATATCTGATCGATGTGGAGCCTCCCGGGCCGATACTATCTTTGCCAAGGGAGTACTATATCAATACTGCCAAACGAAGGGACTCGATTGCTTCCAGTGGGAAAGCTTTTTGGATGTAATAAATATCCTGAAACAGGAGCTAAACCAGGAGTAGCTTAGGTGAAGATTATTGCGGTAATCCCAGCCCGATATGGCTCTACCCGGTTTCCGGGCAAACCACTGGCCGACCTTCGGGGCAAGCCCCTAATCCAGTGGGTTTATGAAGGAGTAAAGAAGGCGAAAAGGGTTGACCGGGTATTGGTAGCTACCGACGATCAGAGGATTTTACAAGCGGTCAGGGAGTTTGGGGGTGAAGTAAGAATGACTTCCCGGAGGCATCGATCAGGGATGGAAAGGGTTGCTCAGGTGGCCGAGGAGCTAACCGCGGGGATCATAGTGAATGTTCAGGGGGATGAGCCGATGATCCATCCCCGGATGATCGACGAAGCAGTGCTTCCTTTTCTGAAGGATCGGACACTAAAGATGGCGACGCTGAAGGCCCGGATTAAAGACCTTCAGGAGCTGATCGATCCCAATGTAGTGAAGGTAGTTACTGATGCCCAGGATTTTGCATTATATTTCTCGCGCTCTCCCATTCCCGGCCTGAAGGAAGGAACTTACCTCAGACGTCATCTGCGGTTAATCAACATCTATAAGCACATCGGCCTCTATGTCTACCGCCGCAATTTTCTCCTTAAGCTAACAAAGCTGAAGCCCACTCCCCTGGAAAGGGCTGAGGGGCTGGAGCAGCTTCGGGCCCTGGAAAATGGTTGTCGGATCAAGGTTGTTACTACCAGGTTTGAAGTAGTGGGGGTGGACACCCGCGGAGATCTGGAAAGAGTCAAAGAGCAGCTAAAAGTTGACCGGAAATAGCAGATTTTATGAAAATTCCCTTTACATCCTCTATCAAATCTGATTAAAATCTGGGAGTATATAGCTCAGGAGGTCTACTCATGCCCGCCAAAACCAAGATGAGAACCAAGTTCATCTTTATAACCGGAGGGGTTGTTTCCTCTCTGGGAAAGGGACTGGCAGCGGCCTCCATCGGAACTTTGTTAGAGGCCCGGGGATTGCGGGTTACCCTCCAGAAACTTGACCCCTATATCAATGTCGATCCCGGAACTATGAGCCCCTTTCAGCATGGAGAGGTATTCGTCACCGATGATGGGGCGGAGACCGATCTCGATCTGGGCCATTACGAGAGATATACCTC
>JAUWWP010000460.1 GCA_030616835.1 Deltaproteobacteria bacterium
CCGCAATACTGCGAATATTATGTCATTTTGGTAGGATAAACTCAGTAATGCGATTATTAATAGTTGAACTAAACCGCTCCGCGGTAGCTTTACCAGAGACGCTTTTGTCTTTTATTGTTCTTTGAAAATTAGGTGATCTAACCCCATGTACTAAAGACACCATTCTGTTCCCTTTCACTGGAAATTTATCTATTTCTTTTATTTTGATTTTAATTAGTTAATAATAGATTAAAATCAATGAAAGGAGATTTTGTCATGGGAAAATTAAGGGAACAGATGAAGATGGATCTTAAGCTAAAGGGGTATAGCCCCAAAACCCAAACTGCCTACCTCGGGTATATGAAAAAATTTGTCCGATACTTCGGCAGATCACCGGCCAAGATGGGTGAGAAGGAAATACGGGAGTATCTTTACCATCTGGTGACTGAGAAGCAGGTGAGTACTTCCAGTATCAATGGAGCTTACAGTGCTTTGAAGTTTTTCTACCAGACAGTGCTTCAAGGGAACTGGAATATCGCAAAAATCCCTCGAACTAAAGTAAGGAAGAAACTTCCTGTTGTTCTGGACGGCTCAGAGATAAAGCAGTTGTTTGCCGTTACCACCAACTTAAAGCAACGGGCCATTTTGATGACCACCTACTCGGCAGGATTAAGGGTCAGCGAAACGGCGCATTTAAAAGTCTCTAGTATAGACAGTAAACGGATGCAACTGCGTATCGATCAGGGGAAAGGCAACAAAGATCGCTATACCTTGTTATCACCGGTTATCCTGGACCTTCTTCGGGACTACTGGAGACAATACCGTCCGTTTAGCTGGTTATTCCCGGGCCGTTTACCAGATAGACCGATTTCCACTCGTGCTATCCAGAAAACATTTGAGAAGGCGAAACGAAAGGCAGGTATCCAAAAGCCGGCCACAGTCCATACTCTGCGGCATAGTTTTGCCACTCATCTTCTGGAAGCGGGAACCGATATTTATCGTGTTCAGAAACTGATGGGCCATACGACCCCGAAGACTACGACCATCTATATACATCTGAGACGCCAGGATCTGCTCAAAGTCGTCAGTCCACTCGATTCTCTGCTGGATTCATAGAAATGGATTCGAGCAAGAAGAATACTCCAGCCCAGGTTGAAGTAGCGGACATATTTTGCCAGTTTGGCCCGGCCTACAGAGAGTCCCACCCTCTGCCGATGCGTATGCTTAAAACTATGAGCGCTATCGAACGTTGCCGTACTGCTGCCTTAGGTGGCCATGTGGACCAATGCGACAGCTGTGGATATCTGAGAATTTCTTACAACTCCTGCCGGAACCGGCATTGTCCCAAATGCCAGAGTCTGGTTAAGGAGAAGTGGCTGGCAGCCCGGAAACGGGATTTATTACCGGTCGAATATTTTCATCTCGTTTTCACCATCCCAGATCTACTTAATCCTTTGGCCTTGAGAAACCAGAGGGTGGTTTATGACCTCCTGTTTAAAGCAGCCTCCGAGGCCCTTCTTGCCTTAAGCAAAGACCCTAAGCATCTGGGTGCAGAGATTGGCTTTATCTCCATTTTGCACACCTGGGGGCAGAATCTGATAGACCATCCTCACCTCCATTGCCTCGTCCCTGGTGGGGGGTTATCTCTTAAGGGCCAGCGGTGGATTTCTTCCAGAGGAGGGTTTTTTATCCCGGTGAAGGTTTTGTCCCGGTTGTTCCGGGGAAAGTTTTTATTCTATCTAAAACAGGCTTATCGGGGTGGCAAACTAAAATTTATCGGAGAGATTAGATCTTTAGGTGATACGCGTAAATTTCAAATGATTATGGATGAGCTTTACCGGCAAGAGTGGGTTACCTATTGCAAGCCACCTTTTCGGAGTGCCCAATATGTAATTGAATATCTCGGTCGGTATACCCACCGGGTAGCAATATCTAATCATCGCCTGGTTAAAGTGGAAGATGGGAAGGTCACCTTTCGTTGGCGGGATTACGGAGATGACCACAAGAACAAGCAGATGACCCTGGAGGCCATTGAGTTTATTCGGCGGTTTCTATTACATATTTTACCGAACAACTTTGTCAAAATCCGACATTATGGGCTACTCAGCAATCGCAATCGAAAAACCAAGCTCAGGCGATGTCAGAAGATTTTGGGGAATACCTCAAATCAGGGACAGCAGTCAACCGAATCAGTTGGCTGGGAGGAATTGCTTTTTGAGCTAACCGGTATTGACCCTCGTATCTGTCCTTGTTGTAAAAAAGGCCAGATGGTCACCAGAGAGATCTTACCTCCCCAGGGCCATGCGCCTCCCAGGAAGGTGAGATGGGTAGCTTGATTTTCAAATAGCGGATATGAATAGAGGGTTAAGGGGGAAGAATGCCCTTTTTTTCAGGAAATTAACTCTATTATAAAAACTACAGTGAGAAAAATATTTCCCGGACCATTGAATTTATATTTAGTTCTTCTAAGAAGGTCCTTAGGGAAAGCTTTAATAGTAATTTGACGAACGAAATCGCTGGATTGAATTCCCATAGCCACAGCGGAGCGGCTTCGTTCAACCGAATTGCTTCCGAAATCGAGCATAGGTAACACTAAAGTCACAAACCTTAGCTTCATCTGTGCCAACTTCGGAA
>JAUWWP010000295.1 GCA_030616835.1 Deltaproteobacteria bacterium
AGCTCATCCACCTCTTTGCGAGATAATGAAGCACACCCTTTAGCATTAATCGCCTTCACTACCCCTTCTTTCTCCAGGGCCTCGGTAAATATCTTAAACCTGCTCTCATTCACCAGGTCCGAGACCTCTCGAAGCTCAAGGCCAAATCTGACATCAGGCTTATCCACCCCGTAGCAGGAGATGGCGTCCTGATAAGTTAATCTGGCAAAAGGGGTTTTTAACTCTATCCCCAGAGCCCCCCGGAAGACAGCAACCATCATCAGTTCTATTATCTTGAAGATGTCATCCTGATCACACAAAGAGAGCTCGATATCGATCTGGGTGAACTCAGGCTGCCGGTCCGCACGCAGGTCCTCATCGCGAAAGCAACGGACGATTTGGAAATAGCGATCAAACCCGGAGACCATCAACAGTTGTTTGAACAGTTGCGGAGATTGGGGAAGGGCATAGAATCGCCCGGGATTAACCCGACTGGGCACCAGAAAGTCCCTTGCTCCCTCCGGGGTACTTCGGGTTAAAAAAGGGGTCTCGATCTCCACAAATCCCTGTTGATCAAAATATTCTCTAATGAGCCTCGAAACCTTATGTCTCAGAAGCAAATTCTTCTGCAACCTGGGGCGGCGTAGATCCATAAAACGATAGCGAAGACTAACACCCTCATCCACCGATAGATTGGCCTCAATTAAACAAGGCGGGGTCCGGGACTCATTCAGCACCCGGAGTTCATCCCCGACAACCTCGATCTCTCCGGTCTTCAGATCCGGATTGACCGTCCCCTCCGGCCTCCGCCTCACCTTCCCCCTGACCGCCAGGACATATTCATTTCTAAGCTGATGGGCCTTCTGGTGAAAGTCCCGATTCGCCTCAGGGTTGAAGACCACCTGGGCAATTCCTTCCCGGTCCCGGAGATCTATAAATATCAGCCCGCCGTGGTCCCTTCTCCGGTGAACCCAGCCCATCAGCACCACCTCCTGGCCAACATTCTCCAGGCCCAGCTCCCCACAGTAGTTAGTGCGTTTCAAACCTTTCATTAAATCCATCATTTTGTAGTCAGGGTAACGAAGGTTTCAAGTTTCTCCCTCTTTTTCAGAGTGAGCGCAAACTTTTGTGCTTCCTCCCGGCTGGCAAACTGCCCTACCCTTACCCGATACCAGGTTTTCTGGGAGATCTGAGTTGAGGTAATATAGGCAGGATATTTTTTCCTTATTAGCTCGGTTACTAACTTAGTTGCCTTTTCCCTTTCGGTAAAAGAGCTAACCTGGATAGTATATTTCCCTTCTCCTAGTGAAGATGGATAAGTGGTTGCTAATTCTTTTTTCGGGGCAGACTCCTTGACATCCTTCTTTTCTCCCTCCCCTTCCTTCTCGCCCGGAGGTATTTTTAACTTTGTCTTTGCCGGCTCCTTCTGCGGAAGGGTCTCGTAGAAGGTGTATTCCTCCTCTTTCAGCCTCTCCGAAGAAGAGGCAATCTCCGCGGAAGAGCTAATCGATTCCTTACTGAGCTTACCTTCCGGGGTAGCCTCCTCCAGTGTCGGCAAAACATCCTCCTCGGATAAACCCTCTTCTTCAACCCGAGCAAGACCGGCTTGTTCCGAGGATAAAGCGGGCTTCCGGGATTGCTCCCACTTCCTCCAGTCCCTTCCCACCATCACTCCTAAGGTGAAAAGCAGGACAAAGATTAGCAATCCTCCCGCAAACAGCAAGGCCAGTTGCCGGTTGTCCAGTCTAAACTCATATTTATTCTTCACTTTCCTTAGATCCCGCATCAGAAAAACCTCCTTCGCCCTGCAATTAGGACGTAACAATAATTATTTCCTTAGGTGAAGGCTGAGCTAAGCAAAATACCAAATCCATTAAATCCAAATGTCAAAATCCAAATGTCAAATGAATGTCAAATGACTAAATGTCAAAAAGCCTTTCTTCATTTATTTTGTCATTTGGACTTTGGGTTTCATTTGAACTTTGAGCTTTGGCATTTGACATTAGATATTCTTCCAATAGGCTCAGAACAGGCACTAAAAGGGTACTACTAAATATTTTCCTTATGTCCAAATCACAGTCCTTTACATTCTCTCCGGAGCGGAAACACCCAATAGAGTCAGGGCATTTCTTAAAACTGTTTTTATTGCGATTATCAACAAAATTCGGGCCGGCGTCAACTCCTTATCATCTGAAAGCACCCGGTACTCCTTTTTCTCATCACCGAGATTATAATACCGGTGAAACTGCCCGGTCAGTTCCTGGAGATAAAAGGTTATCCGGTGAGGCTCCAGAGAGCGACAACAGCCTTCTAAAAGATCCGGAAAGTAAGCAAGCTCCTTAATTAAATTCAGCTCTTCCGGAAAGCTTAGCCGCTCCACTATCTGCCCATCATACTCAGGAATATCGATATTTCTCTGCCTGGCCTTGCTCAAGATACTGCAGATCCGAGCATGAGCATACTGAACATAGTAAACCGGGTTCTCCCGCTCCTGCTTTTTCGCCAACTCCAGATCAAAGTCCAGATGGCTATCAGAACGGCGCATAAGAAAAAAGAAACGGGCAGCATCCTTCCCCACCTCCTCGATAACCTCTCGCAGGGTAGTAAATTCACCGGTTCTTTTAGCCATGGAAATTGGCTTGCCATCCCGGAGCAGATTCACCATCTGAACCAGAAGGACCTTCAGCCTATCTGGTTCCTTACCCTCAGCCTTTAGAAAAGCCTTTAATCGAGGGATGTAGCCATGGTGATCCGCTCCCCAGATATTGATCAGAGTATCAAACCCTCGTTCAAACTTATCCCGATGATAAGCCATATCCGAGGCAAAATAGGTAGGCTCCCCTCCTTCCCCGAAAATGGGCGAGTCCCCCTCCCGACTTCTCGCCCTGACCACCACCCGATCTTTCTCGTCCCCATATTCTGTAGATTTAAACCAGAGAGCTCCGTTCTTTTCATTGATAAGCCCTTTGGCCTTGAGTTCTTTAATCACCGTTTCCGCCTTCCCCTTTTCCCATAGCTTCTTCTCACTGAACCAGCTTTCAAATTCAATTCCAAACTCCCTTAGATCCTTCCCGATTAGCTCCAGGATATACTGGCAGGCAAAGGAACTAAAATAATCAATAGTTTCCTTAGTTGTCTCGGATTTCGAAAATCTACTGCCTTCCTGGGATTTAATTTTCCGGGCAATATCCCTGATATATTCACCGGGATATCCATCCTCGGGAAATTCCACCTCTCTTCCCCAGAGTTCCTGGTAACGAAGGTAGGTGGATAGACCCAGTTTATCTATCTGGCTTCCAGTATCGTTAATATAATACTCCCGGAAAACCTCATAACCAGCAGCGGATAAAATATTGGCCAGGCTATCTCCTACCGCTGCTCCCCGCCCGTGTCCTATGTGGAGAGGGCCAGTAGGGTTGGCACTGACAAACTCCAGCAACACCCTGATCCCTTTACCAAGCTCACTCCTTCCATAGAAACTACCTGAACGGTGAATCTTCCCCAGGCAGTTATACCAGTACTTCTTACTGAGGAAAAAATTGATGAAGCCAGGTTCGGCTACCTCGACCTTTTCGAGGTAGTGCGTGGAATCTTCTATAAATTCGATAATCCTCTCCGCAATCTCCCTGGGGCGCTTCCTTACCCGGGAAGCCAGAGACATAGCCACACTGGTTACATAATCTCCATGACTTCTATCCCTGGGAACCTCAACAAACACCGGAGGAATATCCGGTAATGAAGATAGACCCAGCTCTGGCGGGCAGGACTCAATGGCCTTTCTAAGGATTTCGTTCAGGATCTCTTTCATATACCTGTCCTGAGCCCATCGAAGGATTGGACCGAACACTACTGATCTTCACTTTCCTCCGGGGGAGGGCGATATTTGCTGGTGGGCTCTTTCAGGGTAACATCTCTGGTATACTCCGGACATGTCAGGGCTATATCAGAAGAGGAAGCAAATCTCTTTTGACAGTTCTCCCGCCAGGCACATATCGAACAAGATTTTTTCTCAAGATTGTCCAATATCTTCTCCTAAATACGTATCTTAATTGTATTTCCATTCCTTCGCTAAGTCAAGAC
>JAUWWP010000179.1 GCA_030616835.1 Deltaproteobacteria bacterium
CCGCCTGGATATCCTGATACTTGCCCACGATTGCCGCCGGCTTGAATCGGTAAAGATGCAGGATTGGAGGTGAATTGGTCTCATTAATTGAGTGCATCAGCATCTCATCCACCGCCAACCCGTAAGCGGTCGACACCTTCTTATCCCACTCTTTTAAATGCCTCCATTCTTCCATTTCGGCTCTCGTTGTCTTCAACTATTTGCTAATCCGGTAAGTTAGAGGGATGCGGGAGGCCTCCCTCCAGAAGCCTTCTACTCGATCGGGACTGTGAGAGGTAAGGATCAGCACCCCGATCTTGGTAAAAAGAGCAAAGAAAAGCCCGGGGCTTTCCTTATCCAGGAGTTCATGAACCTTCGGGATCCCGCTTTTCATACTGATCAGCTTAAATCCCTTTTCACCCTCGGGCACCCTATCTTCGATGAATCTATTATTCCAGATTCCCTCAACCAGATCACCCTCCCCGGTTATCCCCTGGGGATAGGTCACTACCAAACCACTCTTCTCCAGACCGATTGCCTTAGCTGCCGGTTGATTTACATAAAAGGCATTATTAGCATCCCTGGGGATAGAGATCGCTCCAATCTCCCGGTCTAACCAGTAGACATTTACTGCCTCCTGCGGTCGAATCGGTATAATCAATTCCGTAATTGCCCCAAACTCCTGGGGCCAGATACGGTGAGGGGAGCCTTCAATAATCCGATGGAGGGGATAACCCACATTAGCATGAGTGGAAAATTCCGAACCGTAGGTAAAGGTTTGCTCAACCACCGTATGCTTCTTTGCCGGCTTCTTCCTTAGCTTTTCCTTTATCTTATTCAGAGTGGAGGTTGGCTGAGAAAGCTCGGTACTACTTTTAAACCAGAATAGTCTGGAAGCGAAGCTACCTTCCCTCAGCGAGTTAAAACCCAGACCTCCTTCCAAGATAAAATCACTTAAGCTCTGCCGGGCACTCAAAGGCTCAACGAATAACTCCTGATCCCCAATTAAGCCGTAGAGTTCCTCCAGGGTGATCTGCCCCTCGATCTTAATGATATCCTCTCCCACCCTCACGATCTCTCTTTTTTCAGCCATAGTAATTGCCTTCCATTACTTTTAGATAAAGCGTCTTAAATATCTGCGGATAATATTTCATACATCATTATCCTGACAAATTCTAAATCCCAAATCCTAAACCCTAAACAAATCCTAAATCCAAATATTAAATGTTCAAAACCTTGTCTTGAGCCTATCAGCCTCGCTCGGGATTGAGGAGCTGCCGAAGGGAGTGTTTTGAATTTTGGTCATTTGAAATTGTTTAGAATTTAGGATTTAGTGCTTAGGATTTACCTTATTAGTGCTTTGAATTTATTTATCCTTATACGTAACTATTTTTATCGTTTAATATAGAATTAGCCTTCCGGAGGCTTGGGCTTCTCCTGCTTCTTGATGAATTTGGGCAGAAACATGGGAATATCCTGGACATCGATCTGAACCTTGGCAACCCCAGCTCCGGATTTAAAATTAAGCAGGCAGGTAGCACACGGAGTAAGAATTAGCTCCACCCCTTTCTCGCTGGCCTCAGTGACCACCTGGGCGGCAATATTGCTGGCAAGATCAGGAAAACTACCCATTAAGGGTCCTCCGCAGCATACCGTTTTTTCCCGATTATAGTCCAGTTCAACCAGCTCCAGGCCGGGAATTGCCCGAAGGATATTTCTCGGCTCTTCATAGATATCCATATGCCTGCCCAGGTCGCAGCCGTCGAAATAAAGCACCTTCTTGGGAAACTCCTTGTCAAACACCAACTTTCCTTCCTTGATCAGCTTGTCAAAGAGCTGAGTAATATGGAGTACCTTAAAATCCTCCGGGTAGTAATGGGAAAGAGTACGGTAACAGCCGGCACAGGCGGTAAAGATCGTCTCCACTCCGTACTTATCAAATTTTTCAACATTTTTACGAATCATCTCCTTTGCCGCCTCCATCTCTCCCAAACGGAGAAGCGGGCTTCCACAGCACTCCTCCTCATTGCCCAGGATCGTGAACTGAAAGCCAATATCATCAAGGATCTTTACCACTGAGCGCGCAATCCGGTTCAATGAAAAGGCCGCGGTGCAACTGACAAAATAAAGATATTTGCTCGGCTGGGGAGGAACATGCTGTTTGGGAATCCACGCCCCCCGGGTATCCCTCGACTCTCCGAAGGGATTGCTCTCTTTAATCAGGGTATCACGCACCGGATGAAGATTTTCGGGCAGAAGCCCCTTGTTTACCAGGTCCTCCCTCAGGGCCTCACAGATGGGACTGAACTCGATCCCGGTAGGACATTCAACCGTACAGTTTTCGCACCCAGCGCAGAGATAAATCGCCTCTACCAATTCGTCTTTGCAGGAATCAAAATCCAGCTTCCCCTCTAATAGTTTCTTAAAGACCTGCATCCTTCCCCGAACCGACACTCTCTCAAAACCGATCCGTTGATAGACCGGGCAGCCAAATCGGCAGTAACCACAGGCGCCGCAGGTATAGACCGCCTCAACTAATTCGGACCTTTTCATCTCAGCTTCCCCCCCATCAACTTTAATCCCAGCCTGGTCAAGCTGAGGGGCATATAACTGGCAGAGGCCAAGCCAAACTCAACCACCTCCGGGACGATTCCCATCATCTTCATTGAACTGGCGGCCATTAATCCCGGGACCCGGATTTGGGTGGTCTTGGAAGGGTTAAGAATGTTATTCGGATCCAGGAAGCTTCTTAAACTCCTCATTAACTGGAGAGCCTCTTCCGTATGAATCTTGGGCATCAGAGCAGTATTATGCAGCCCGATTCCAAAGGGGGTTCCGTTATGCTTCATTTCCAGATTGCCAAACTCCCGAATATAGGCAAATTTCTTAAAATAGTCTGCCTTATTCCTCTCATCGGCCAGGATGTAGACCACCAGAACAATCGAGTTGTTATCGCTGGCCAGACTCTCGATCCCCCAGCGTTCCTCAGCAAGCATGTCCTTTATCTCCCGAAGAACTTCCTCTAATTTTACCAGAGGTACCCTCAACTCCTGAACAAGGATACTTGGACCCAGACTCTTAAAAGACATCCCTACCTTGAAACGATGATGCCACTCCTCAATTGCCAGCTTTTCCCGATACCAGGTAGCAGCCGAGCAGATCTCGCTTACTTTCTTCTCGTCCCGCTCCAGCTCCTGCTCAGAGCCTTCAATTACCAGGGGGATGGTTAGCTCCTTCAGGGGTAAGCGGGAAGCTCCGACCTCATTCAGGAAAGTGACAAAACCTTTATCCAGAAAGCTGATAAAGTAGGGCCTGAGCTTTATCAATTTTGTTAGCGCATTAATTCCGGCATAAAGGGAGTCGAAGCCGAACATAAAAAACTTGCGCTCACCCTTTTTGAATACCCGCAGGGTAATCTCACCGATTACTCCCAGCGTGCCCTCAGACCCAACAAAGAGCCAGGATTCCCCGGGACTGGTCTGAACAATCCTCCCATCGGCAAGCGCCACCTTCAGGGAAATTATCTGATCCCCGATATTCCCATACTTAGGAATTCCAACCCCTGCCCCCGCCCCTGCTCCAATATAGCCTCCAATAGTAGCTGAAGGAGCGCTGCTGGGGTATGCACCCAGTTGCCATCCCTTTGCCTCCAGCCAATCGATCAGCCGCTGAAATTCCAGCCCGGTCTCCACCCTCACATATTCATCTTCCTCATTGAATTCCAGAATATTATTCAGGGAGCATAGGTCAAGAACAATCCCCCCCTCTATCGGGATAGTCCCCCCTGCTGCCGTGGTAGCCGCTCCCCGGGGGGTGATGGGAATATCTCTCTGATGGGCGAAGGCCACTATCTCCGAGAGTTCCTTTACATTCTTCGGCCTGACCACCACCTCCGGGCCGAGCATCCCGTAGCTCTTGAGCAGGGACTCAGGCAAGGGAGCCAGATCTGTCGAGTAGCAGATTAGATCCAGCTTGTTTGTGGTAATCTGGTCTTTTTCGATAATCTCGTAAAGCCGACTGATATCCTTGATTTCCATGGGATCAAAGCACCTTTATTTATTCTTTCTTCTCTGCCTGGGCTTCCACCTCCTTAGCCCTCTTAATCTCGGCCTCCATCCAGGGTTTTACCGCATCACCCTTCATCAATTTTCCCAGGTCTTCATCAAGATTGGATGGCTCAATCACAACTATCCATCCCCCACCGTAAGGCTCCTTGTTAATTAAGGTGGTGTCACTCTCTAATTCGGAATTGACTTCGGTAATCTCCCCGGAAACCGGGGCTACCAGTTTTCCGATCCACTTCCGGGACTGGATCTTTCCGCAGACCTCCCCCTGGGTAATCTCATCTCCCTCGAAAGGCAGATCCACATAGACGATATCCCCGGCAGAAGCCTGGAACATATCGTTCATACCAACCTTAACCTTCCCGTCCTCTACCTTCGCCCAGCTATGCTCTTCATGATAGTAGAGCTCATCCGGCAAATCGTAATCTCCAACCTTCATAATTTACCTCCTTTAGGTTTAGTGTAGGTCGTCCTCCGCCTGAGGTAGATGAGGCGGTTTGCCCGTCCTACTGATGCCCATTTTACCCTTTACCCACAACAATTCAATAGAAAATAGTTATCCCTCTTCTCTCCGGTTTGGGACTATACTAATAAGGTCAAATTATCTGTTTCTGCTCCAGCAGGCCCAGCGGGTCAACCAGATGCTTATTCAAAGCCAATTTCTCCGGAGACACTCCGAAGGCCAACCCCATCAATTGGGTAAAGTAAAAGATCGGCAAGTGGTATTTAGTCTTGTATTTTTGCTCGATCTCCGCCTGACGGGTATCAAGATTGGCATGGCATAAGGGACAGGCAACCGAAATTGCCTCCGCCCCCACGGCCTTAGCCTCTTCCAGGATATCATGGGTTAATTTAATAACGATATCGGTCCGGGTTAAAGCAAAACTCATCCCGCAGCATTCGGTTTTATATGACCAGTCCAGGGCCTTAATTCCCAGGGCGGACAGTATCCGGTCCATACTCATCGGGTATTCGCAGATATCAAATTCGACTATCTCCGGAGGCCGGGTGATCAGACACCCATAATAACAAACAACCTTCAGATCCGACATATCCCGGCGGGCCTGCCGGGAAAGCTTCTCCGTGCCGATATCATTAAGAAAGATATCCAGGGGGTTGCGGACCTCAACCTCATTCTTAAAGGAATAGCCGATAATCTCATCAATCTTTTCTTTGGTTCCTTTATTCTCTTTGATATCATGAACTGCAGTCTTCAGCCGGGAGAAGCAAGCGGCACAGGGAGCGGTTACCTCGGTTAAGCCCTGCTCTTCCGCCAGGGAGAGGTTTTTGATGGGCAGTGCCGTTGCCAGAAGCGGGGAAGAGGAGTGAGCAGGCGAGGTGCCGCAGCAGACCCAATCCTTGATCTCTTCTATCTCCACCCCTAATCTCTCGCAGGCCTCCCGGAAGGAAACATCGTATTCGGACCCGGTCGAATGAAGTGAACACCCGGGGTAATAGCCATATTTCATTAGCTTATTCATAAACCACGAATTACACGAATTACACGAATTTTTCTAATCCTATTTATGATTTGGTCATTGGGATTTCTTTAATATTGCCTCCTGGGCCTCTATCTTCTTAACCCGGGAAAAGATCTCTTTCATTGCCTTTGCATTGGTTCTTTTGGGCATAAGCTTCAGCTTACCCTTCTTAAACATCTGCGGGGCCAGCAGTAAATCTTTAAAGAAATCCCGTGTTCTCAGTTTAAGCATCATAATCAGGCCAATCTCATACATCCTTCCAAACCAGCGGATATTCTGGAGGCAGACATCATAGAAAGCGCGGATCTCCGGCACCTTTGGCTTTATTTTTTCTCTCTGGGCAATTATCTTGACCGCATCCATTACCCGGGCAATATCTACCTCCTGGGGACAGCGGGTAGTGCAGGTCTCGCAAGCGGCACAGAGCCACATGGTCTTGCTACTGAAGACCAGATCCTTCTGGCCCAGCCGGACGGCATGGATTAATTGGCTCGGGGTAAGATCCATCTCATAAGCTACCGGACAGCCGGCCGCACACTTGCTGCATTGATAGCAAAGGTTTACCTCTACCCCGCTCTCTTCCTTAATCTTTCGGTAGAACTCAGAATCGAAATTTTTACTCTCCAATTGGCCTTTCATTGAAAAAGATTGTAGATTTTAGATTTTAGATTTCA
>JAUWWP010000303.1 GCA_030616835.1 Deltaproteobacteria bacterium
ATTCTTATGCAAAAATTCATACTCAATTGAGATAGACCTTCCATCCTCCGGGCTTACTGAGAGGCCATATTTTCGGGCGCTGCCGTACCTCCAGCCAATTCGGGGGCCGCTGAAAGTGCCGGTCTCGGGCTGGTTTATATAATCAGGCAGGTCAGTAACCGCACTTAGCTCTTCCCAGCAGTAGGCCAATGAGATCCGGTCCGATGATCGATAGTAGCGGATAGGGATGGAGATCTCGAGCGATCCCCTGAGCCGCCTTTCCCAGTACTCCTTTTCTTCTCCATCCAGATCTTCATAGGTACCGAAAAGAAATGGTAGATCGAGAAATCCAATTGAGACTGAGGGCAGCAACTGGTCGTTCTGATAAAAAAGCTGGTAGGCAGGGCGCTTGCTTTCCATACCGTAAAGGAGTTCCACTGAGTAAGTGTGCTCTTTAAGTACATCAGAGCCAAAGGTGAAAAAACCTGCCTGGACTCCCAGATTATCAATCCCGAGCATAGGGATCCAGAATCTGGGAATGAGGGTGGAAAATGGCCGGTAAGGCCGGCTGGGATAGATTTCCTCCTTGCTCTTTACCGATGAAGGGGGAGGCTCAGAAGCTAATTTTACCCCGTTAGAAAGCCCTGTGGCTTGCCACGGGGATGAACCCCGAAAGACCTCTGGTCTCTTACGGGGTGGATAGTTTTCAGACCTGTCTGCGGACGACACACAGGCAGGTTCTTTAGCGAACACGGGGTCTACTTTCCCCCACTCATCAGGGTTAAAATCTATCTGATATAGATCAAAGCCATCAGCGGAATACCCGGTAAAGACAATCTTCTTCCCATCCGGGGAGACGGTGGATTCAAAGGCCCCACCAACCAGATTGGTAACCTGCCGGAAAGTTTGAGTTCCCAGACAGTAGGCATATAGGTTAGCTACTCCACTGCGGTCAGAAGAGAATAGAAGGTATCTGCCATCCGGGGACCAGGTGGGAAACAGATCAAGGGCCCGGTCTTGGGTAACCCTTTCCGCCTGAGGCGGATCGCTCCCGTCGGAATTCAGGATATGAATATCCTGATTGCCGCCTGGATGCCAGATCGAGACCGCGATCTTATCCCCATTCGGTGACCAGCGGGGGGCGGAATACTGAAGGTCAGTGGTTTTGGTAAGATAAGTGACCTCCCCTCCCTCGGGATCAATAGCAATCAGGTTGGTCTGACCAAGCCCACCCGCCACCGCAAGGATCTTTTTCCCGTCCGGGGAAAGCTCAGGGTAATGCAATCTTTTCCCGAAAGTCAGCCTTTTAAGCCTGTTCCGGTTTAAATCATAGCGGTAAAGGTCACTGTAGGTTGAAAAATTGTGATAGAGCTCTACCTGGGAAAACAGAATCTTTTTGCCATCAGGAGAGAAGGAGCAGGTAATATCGGAGTTTCGATCAATGAGCTTCTTATCCCCGCTTCCATCATCATTAATGAGCCGGAGGCTGGGATATTCCCGGGCATTGGTCTCGGAATAAGCAATTAAGCTCCCATCAGGGGAGTATCGAGGCCCCCGGATGCCGTATCCCCGGTGAGTGAGCCTTTGGGCAGGGGTGATACCTTTTTCCTGGATCCTTTTCAATTGCCGATCATATTTACTTTTAAGCTCATCTTCCCACTCTCGCCAGAGCTCATATAGATCCTTTCCTAACACATTTTTGAAGCTGGTATTGAGATAAAAAGGTATCATCCTGCCGCTGTATGAGCGGCTTACCTCAGCCATCTTCTCCTCACCATACTTCTCAGTTAGATATTGGTAGAAGACCACCCCGTAAAGATACGGAAAGTGGCCGTCAGGCCAGGTAGCGATCGCTCCGCTGCCCTGATCGATACTGTTCAGTCTGTCCTCCAGCGTGGCACAGCGTAAAATCATATCGAAGTAACTCCCGTGTCCCCTCCCCCCGGAGGTCAAGCTGGTCTCTTGATAGGTAGCATAGCCTTCGATAAGCCACAAAGGCTGAAGGAGGTTTGGGAAGTAAAGCCGGCCAAATAGTCTTTGCAGGCCTTTAGGGATGCGGTGAACCTGATCGAGATGGAGAATATGGGTATATTCGTGAATAATGACCATACGCAGCCAATCATCATAATAATTGATTGAGCTCTCCGGCAGTGGGGCAGCGATAAATATGAATACCGTATTGTAAGGGAAAGGAGTGGCAGAGCCATTAGCGAAGTCAGTGTTATCTACCAGGACGATATGGGTTCTGGCTGAGGGCTCCCATTCCATCAGGGGCACTAACCTGTTATGAGCCTCCTCGGCGATCTTGGCAGCTCGTTGGGAGATCTCCTCCTCTCCCTGGTGGTAATGAATGTAGAAATGGGGTGTCTCCAGTGTTCTCCATTTGAGATCCGGGTCAAACAGAGTGGCCGACCAGGAGGCTGGGGGAAAGAGAGTTAATAAGGCTAAAAAAACGAGCTTTTTCAAGAAAATCCCTCAAGTAGGGGCAATTCATGAATTGCCCCTACATTGGATAGCCGGGACTTGTACGGGTGGACCTCCGTGTCCACTCAGGACAAGTTACTTATACCTGTTTAGTGTAGGGGCTTGATTTATCAAGCCCGTCGGGTTCGATGGCCTACTCCGCCGTAGTCCCGATGTCCTTCGGGACGAAGGCTGAAAATCGAACCGCTACATTAACACATTATTTGGATTTAAATATGTATATCAGAAACAGGTAAGGGAGTAAACCCCGTTAGAAGCTCACCCCGTAAGTGACCAGAAGTCTTACGGAGCTCACCTACGGGGCTTTCTAAAGGGAAAAAGTAGGGGCAATTCATGAATTGCCCTTATTTCTTTTGTAAACCTACCCTGCGTAGGGCGCCGCCTATGCTATGCCGCCCCAACCTCGATTTTTTCTTGACAAGCATTAGGCTAATTAGTATATTTTTTATAAATAGTTATCTAACTTACTGGGCTTCACAACCTAAAGGAAAGGAGGAAGATGATGTTTACCAAAAAGTTTCTTGGAGTTCTGGTTGGTTGCATTGTGCTCATTATTGCAACAGATGTCTCAGCGTGGGATGGGCAACGGAAGGGGTTCATCCTGGGTGGCGGTCTTGGTCTGGGCCTCACTTCGTATACTAAGACGGTGGAAATTTCTGGGTTAGGGAGTGAAACTTCTCCGCGGGAGAATACATTTGGCTTTCAGACGGATTTCAAGATTGGGGGGGCTCCGACAAATCTTTTCCAAATATACTACGCAAACAAAGTGTCTTGGTTTGGAATGAAGAATGTCCTTGGAGAAAATGTGACTATTACGAGTGGCTTAAGCGCAGTGGGGATGAGCTATTATTTGCTTCCGGAAACCCCTTCCGCATTTTTCACTGGGGGAATTGGGATAGCTACATGGGATTTACCATTTGAAGAGAAGGCCCATGCCTGGATTGGATTCGGTCTCTACGCGGGTGCTGGATACGAATTCACTCGATATTGGAATGTAGAATTTGATCTTGTATGGGGAAATCCGAGTGAGGAAGAATACGGCATTAAGGTAAGTACAAATGCTTTGTCTCTCATGTTTACGATCAATGTTCTTGGTTACTAAATAGGAGGGGAAAATGGTGCGTAAATACCTGAGAATAGGCTTTTTCCCTTTTCTCTTAGTATTATTGATACCCGCAAGTGCTTTTGCCCAGACGGGGTCGATCAGCTACCGCCCATATTTTGAATTTCTGGGTCATCAATCCAAGGTACTATCAGTTGCCTTTAGCCTTGACGGCCGGATCCTGGCCTCTTGCAGTGCGGATAAAACCATAAGATTGTGGGATGTGGATAAAAAGAAGGAGCTGAAGACCCTCAAAGGGCATACCATGGGGGTCAATTGTATTGCCTTCAGTCCTAATGGACTTCTTCTGGCCTCGGGAGGAAATGACAGAAAGGTAAGGGTGTGGAATTTAGAAAAGGGCACCGAGGAGAGGATTTTTACCGGGCACAAGCGAAAGGTTTTGGCGGTGGCTTTCAGTGCCG
>JAUWWP010000100.1 GCA_030616835.1 Deltaproteobacteria bacterium
AAAATCTAGGGCTTTTCCTAAAAATCCTACAACGCAAATTCCTTGGGGAAAATAGCTCTTGACTTAAATTCAGCGAATATGATAGGTTTTGAACAATAAAGTAATTTGACAACTTTAGCCGTCCCTTTTAGTAGCCTGGGGGAGGTGGGTTGTTTCAGGAAAGGAGTAATTTGCCATGGAAGCCAAATATGATGTAGTTGTGGTTGGCTCGGGGCCGGGCGGTGCTACCGTAGCCAGGGAGTTGTCTCTGAAGGGCCAGAAGGTTCTTATCCTCGAAATAGGTGGAAATCCGAAACTTAAGGGAACATTCTGGCAATACCTACTGTACCAGTGTATCCCGGGCAAAAGTTTGCTCTTTTCAAACGGTCTTATCGGGGTCGTGAGAGGGTTGATTACCGGGGGAAGCTCGATTTTTTATTATGGTACCTGCTTTGATGTGCCTTATGACATGCTCAGGTCGTATGGGGTTGACATAGAAGAGGAGGTGAATGAGTTAAGGCGTGAGCTTCCGATTGGCCCGCTTAAGGATGAAATCATGGGGGCCAAGGCAAAGCTGATCATGAAAAGCGCCCAGGAGCTTAATTACGACTGGAAGAAGCTTGATAAGTTTATGTACCAGGACAAGTGGAACCCGAATCAGAAGTTTGCCAATTTTTATTATGGCGATCCAGAAGGGGTTAAATGGAGCGCCAAGATGTACGTGGAAGAGGCAGTGCAGGCCGGCGCAACCCTTGTAAACGGTGCATATGTCCAACGGGTAATGATTGATAACGGGCAGGCCACCGGCGTGGAGTTCAAAAAGCGGGGCAGAAAACATAAAGCGTTTGCCCCCAAGGTGATTGTCGCCGCAGGCGGAATCGGGTCTCCGGTCATACTCAGAAAGAGTGGAATCAAGGAAGCAGGGTATGACTATTTCTTTGACCCCCTTATCTCCGTTGTTGGTTATGTTAAAGATGTCAAAGACGAGAATGAAATTCCCATGTCCGCCGGCATGCATATGAAGGAGGAAGGCTATGTGATGACGGACATGGCGTTACCCAAGATGCTCAACACCGTATTCGCCGCTTCGGCGCTCAAGTTCGGGAAGATGCTTTCCCACAAAAAAGCGGTAAGGATCATGGTGAAGGCCAAAGATACCCTGGGCGGCCGGCTCACAAACGGAGGGGGAGTGCGGAAAACACTGATCAGAGAAGATAAGGATAAATTAATGAAGGGATACCGGCGGGCCAAAGAGATTCTCAAGAACGCAGGCGCAAAAGGCATTTATAAGACCCAGTATCTGGCAGCGCATCCCGGAGGAACGGTAAAGATCGGCGAGCTGGTTGATGCCGATCTTAAAACAAAATTCAACAATCTCTATGTGTGCGATTGTTCCGTAATCCCCGAGGCGTGGGGATTGCCGCCGACGCTCACTATTCTTGGACTGGGAAAACGACTGGCAAAGCACCTTTTGAGTCAGGGTCAGCAAACAGGTAACCGGAGTGAGAGGATTGCCGTATAAAAACATAAAAATATCGGCGACCAGGCAGAAACTAGGGGACGTTATTGAAATATTAACTTGTTTGAGGCTCAGGCCCGCACACAATAGTCAGTGTCAGAGCTAATTGATTTTAGATTACAGATTGTAGATTGCAGACTCAATTCCCCCCTCACCCTTACCCTCTCCCCAAAAAGGGGAGAGGGAATAAATAAATTGACTGTTTCCTTGCTATTAATCAACGCCCCCCTTTTGAGACAACGATGCTAAAAGATATTAACATCGTCAAGATCCTGAAGACTGCCCTGGGCAATGGCGGAGATCTGGCTGAAATCTTCGGTGAGGAGGTAACCACTACCTCCATTGTCTGTGAGGATAACAGGATCGAGAAGGTTATCTGCGGAACTGACCGCGGAGTGGGGATCCGGGTGCTCTTTCAGGAGAAGACAGCTTATGCCTACTCTAACGACTTAAGTGAAAAGGGTATGAATGAGTTGGCCCGGAGTGTGAGCAAGGCAGTAGAAGGGAGACTGTTTACGAAAGATATTGATCTACGCAGGAGCGCCTCCAGCCTGAATTTTCCGATCAAGCGGCCACCCCAGGAGAGCGAACTCTCCCAAAAGGTGGCTTATGTTAATCAGGCTAACTCCACCGCTCGCTCTTTTGACCAGAGGATCCAGCAGGCCCAGGTAACCTATCGGGATACGGTGAGGAAGATTGCCATTGCCAATTCCCTGGGCAGATTGGTGGAGGATGAGCAGATCCGAACCCTGTTTATGGTCAGGGTAGTCGTCCGGGAAGGCGAGATCCTCCAGAGCGGCTATGAGCCTGCCGGCGGCTTCCTCGGTCTGGAGATCTTCGATACCGATCCCCCGGAGGAGATTGCCCTCCGTGCTGCCCGACGGGCAATCCTGATGCTTACTTCTCCCAAAGCCCCTGCCGGTACCATGCCGGTGGTCCTGGGGAGCGAGGCTGGGGGAACAATGATCCACGAAGCCATTGGGCACGGCCTCGAAGCCGACCATACCCAACGGGGACTCTCCGTTTACTCCGGTAAGGTTGGTAAGCAGGTGGCCTCCCCCCTGATCACTGTGATCGATGATGCCACCCTTCCCCAGAGGCAGGGCTCTTATAGCTTCGATGACGAGGGGACCCCGGCTCAAAGGACTGTTCTGGTGAAGGATGGTATCCTTCGAGGCTATCTCTATGATTTACTCACCTCAATGAAGGATTCAGTCGCCTCCACTGGCAACGGACGACGAGAATCCTATTACCACCGACCCTTTCCCCGGATGACAAATACCTTCATTGCCCCGGGAAAATCTGACCCGGAGGAGATCGTGAGCTCAATCGATCGGGGACTGTTCGTAAAAAAAATGGGTGGGGGAGAGGTAAACACTGTTAACGGCGACTTCGTCTTCGAGGTCAGCGAGAGCTATCTTATTGAGAAAGGGAAGATTGGGGAGGCGGTGCGAGGCGCCACCCTGACCGGAAACGGCCCCAGGATCCTCAAGGAGATCGATATGGTGGGCAGTGATCTCGGCTTTGCAGTCGGTGCCTGCGGCAAGGAAGGCCAAAGAGTCCCGGTAGGCGATGCCCAGCCAACCTTGAGAATTCCTGAGATCATTGTCGGAGGAGAGTTATAAGTAGCAGGGAGTAGCAGGGAATAGCCCTTCGACAGGCTCAGGACACGGCAGGGAGTAGCAGGGAGTGGCAGGGAGTAGCAGGGAATAGCAAGGATTTGAATCCTTAATCCTGAGTACCAATAAAGTAAATCCTAAGCACAAAATACTAAATCCTAAACAATTTCAAATGATCAAAATCCAAAATTCAAAAAATTCCCTTCGACAAGCCTGTCCTGAGCGAAGTCGAAGGGCTCGAGACATAGTTTTGAACATTAGATATTGGAATTTGGAATTTGTTTAGGGTTTAGGATTTGGGATTTAGAATTTTACCAGGATAATGATGGATGAAATATTATCCGCAGATATTTGAGACGTTTTTTATATAAGGTGTTAAAAGTCAAGTTGCTGTCCGGGCTTAAGGATACTTACCCGGGAGCTCACCCCTTTTTCCCGGGCCGCCCGGAGCATTCTTACCGGTGGCTCATTCATTGCCTCAAACGATAGCTTAAAGGCTCCCCAGTGGATAGGTACTGCCCTCTTTGCCCGGAGCCTTCCCATTGCCTCAATCGCATCTTCCGGGGTCATATGGTGGCCAAATACTGACCAGGGCTTGTAGGCACCGATGGGTAGAAAGGCAAGGTCAATGGGAAAAAGCTCCCCCAGGCGACTCATTTCTTTAAAAGGTCCGGTGTCCCCAGCGAAATAAATGGTTTTGGTTGTCTGGATGATGTATCCCTGATACCAGCTATCCCTGTTCCAGAGACTTCGGCCCGGGAAGTGACGGGCCGGCACCGCAAAGATCCTGGCCCCTTTAACCTCGGTGCTCTCCCACCAACGAAGTACCCTCACATCCGGGAAGCCCAGTCTTCGGGGATATTGCTCCAATCCTCTTGCAACGACAACTACCGCATCCCGGGGAAGTTTTTTCAAAGAGGATAGATTCAGGTGATCATAATGACCGTGGGAGACCAGAATAACATCCAGAGGAGGCAGATCCTTTGCCTTCAGGCCGACCTTTGAGCGGCGCCATATGGTGAAGATCAAGCGGCTGAAATTAGGATCCGTGATCAGGTTCAGGCCTCCAAGCTCGATCAGGACCGAGGAATGACCGATAAAGGTAGCCCGGGCCCGCTCAGGTCTTTTATGCGCTTCCATACTGGTCGCTCATCCCGATGCCTGGGGAAATTGTTGACATTTCATTTTAGAAGGTATAATTATAAATTTTAGGAAACCTCGTTAGAAAGTTCGGATTAGGCTTTAGTCCACCTCAGGCGGATTTCTAACGGGGTAAACTGAGATTCTGAAAAATTGGCGAGTTCAATGGCATTAAAACTTGGCGCTCTTCTAATTAAAGAAAAGGTCATTACTCCCCGCCAGCTCGATGAGGCCCTGAAGGCCCAGGTCACCTACGGCGGCCGCCTGGGTACCAATCTTGTCGAATTAGGTTACCTCGAGGAAGAGGCCTTAGCTTACTTTCTCAGCGAAAAGTTAGGCGTTCCCTATGTTAATCCGCGAACACTTGACAATATCGCCCCGAAAGTTATCAAACTTATTCCCCGGGATGTGGCCGAAAAATATCAGGTGGTTCCCGTGGATGCAAAGGAAAAAAGACTTCGTCTGGCGATGTCTGATCCTACTAATACCCGGGCTCTTGACGAACTGGCCTTCGTTACTGATTGCGTCATCAAGCCAATGATAGCTCCGGAAATCCACATCCTCCATGCCTTAGAAAAATATTACGGTATCCCTCGGGATATTCGCTACCCCAGTATTTCCCGAAAGTTAGACCAACCAGTAACTGCTGAGAGAGAGGGTAAAGCGGAACTCCATCCGCTTCCTGAAAAAGAGACTAAAGAGGTGCCCCCCTCGAGAACGGAGGAGTTTGTAGAATTAGTAGAAAAAGAACCGAAAGATAAGGTTGCAGAGGAGATCATTGAACCGACCAAAAGAAGCTATTCGTTCTCCGAGGCCTGTCGGAGCTTAAAGACAGTGGAAGACCGGGATGAGATTGCTGAGATTTTCCTCCATTATACACTCCAATTCCTGGAAAGAGCGGCCCTGTTCATAGTTAAAAAGCACATAATCGAAGGCTGGAACGGGAAAGGAGAAAACCTTACCCGAGAGCTAATCCAGGGAGTCAAAATCCCATTTGCAGTCCCCTCAATCTTTAAGAAAGTCATTGATAGCAAAAAGCATTATCTGGGAGCACTACCGGACCACCCAGTAAATGAAAAATTTGTTTCCTCTATGGGAGGAGTTAATCCCCGGACAGTGGTTTTAATCCCCATTAACATCAAAGATAAGCCGGTTTGTATCCTTTACGGAGACAAACTTAAAGAAGGAGGCCTGAAGACAGCTGAACTTGGGGAACTCCTTTTGTTGTCTAATGAGGTGGCAGGGTCTTTTGAAATGTTGATCCTGAAATTCAAGAAACCCTCTGCCTAATACTGTGATTCGGACATAAGGGACAGATTTAGGGGCACCCCTTTAGTGCATGTCCTGAGCCTGTCTGAAGAATATCTAATGTCAAATGACAAAGCTCAAAGTTCAAATTAAATCCAAAGTCCAAATGACAAAATATATAAATAAATCCTAAGCACTAAGCACTAAATTCTAAACAATCTCAAATGACCAAAGCCCAAAACATTGTTTTGAACATTTAATATTTGAATTTTGAATTTATTTAGGGTTTAGGATTTTGGATTTAGAATTTACCAGTTGACATTTGGATTTAATGGATTTGGTATTTTGCTTCTTTTAGCCTTCCCCTGGGGAAAGTAGTTTTCTTATTTCCAAATTGCAGCTATTTAGCCTACCTATTTCGCCTCTTTCCAGAGGGGATCAGCCTCCTGGAGTTCACGGCGCATCACCTTACCCACCAGGGTCTTGGGAAGCTCATCGCGGAACTCAAGGAGCCGGGGGACCTTATAGTGAGTCATATTCTCTTTACACCACTTTAAGATCTCCTCCTCACTGGCCTTTCCTTTATGATCATCCTTAAGCACCACCCAGACCTTGATTATCTCCCCGCTTTCCTGATCGGGCAGACCGGCAGCAGCCACCTCGGAGACCGAGGGGTGTCCACCCACCAGTTCTTCTACCTCCTTGGGATAAACGCTATAGCCTCGGTATTTGATTAACTGTTTCTTGCGGTCCAGGATTACTATTTGTCCATCCTCGTCCATATAGCCGATATCCCCGGTGCGCAGGAAGGTTCTGCCCTCAAACTGAATCAGGGTATCCACAGTCTCTTCGGGCTGGTTCAGGTAGCCCTTCATTACCTGAGGCCCGGCAACACAGATCTCCCCAGTATTGTCCGGGCCGATCCCCAGCTCCCTGGTGCCGGTCTCAGTATCCAGGATCTTCCAATCAGTACCAGGGAAGGGGAGCCCGATGGTTCCGATCTTGCGTTTTCCCCAGAAGGGCCCGGCGCTTACTATCGGACTCGCTTCCGTGAGGCCGTACCCTTCGGTCAGACGACCACCGGTAACTTTCTCAAATGCCTCCTGGACCGGACGGTGCAGGGGCCCGGCCCCGGAGACGCAAAGGGAAAATTTGCCCATGATATTATATTTCTTTAGCTCGGGGAATTCTGCCAGCCGCTTGAACAGGATCTCGGCCCCGCAATAGATAGTAGAGCCTTCCGGGGCGATCTTCTCAATGGTGGCGCAGATTTCATCCTGGGCCGGCGGGCGGGGGAAAAGCATCATCCAACCGCCGAGATAGATGGCGGCATTCATTATTGAAGTCATGGCGAAGGAATGAAAGAGGGGAAGTACCCCGACATTACAGGCTCCCTCCCCTCCTTTGAAAAACCAGGCCCGGGCCTGGATACAGTTAGAGACCAGATTAAAATGGGTTAAAACCGCAGCCTTGGGTATGCCGGTGGTGCCCCCCGTCATAATATAGGTGGCGGTATCCTCTTCCGGGTCAATCTTTACCTCAGGCAGATCCACCGGGGTCTTGAGAAGCTCTTTGAAACTATGAGCATCTGAGGGGACCTTGCCGGTAGGGATCTTCTTCAGCAGTTTGCCCAGGGTTCGCTTCAGGCCCGGGAGGAAATCACCGATGTTGGTGGCGATAATAGTCTTGATGTTTGACTGCGAAAGGATGGGCTCGATCGATTCCGGGTAAAGGGCATCAAGAACAATCAGGGCCACTGCATTGGTGGTGGTCAATTGATGCAGGATCTCCATCGGCTTTAGGTAGGGTTGAGCCCGGTAGGGATACAGCCCAGGCGCATTGCGGCATAGTAGGAGATCACATACTGAAAGCTATTAGGGAGTAGGAGGGCAATCACATCGCCCTTTTTCAGGCCGAGCCTGGCCAGGGCGGTGGCGAAGGCATCGACATGATGGTCGAGCTCCCGGTATTTCATGAAGGTGTCCAGGAACCAGATCACATTATCGTCAGGGTACTTCTTCACCTTTTCTCGAAGCATATCGCCCAGTGACATTTTTGGAAAATCAATGTTCTTAGGGACCTCATCAGGCCAGCCGGACTCCTTCCTGAACCAGATCTTCGATTCATCCACTTTAAACTTCTCGTTCATTGTCTTCTCCTTTATTAATTAATATTTTAAATATCCTGATTTCCTTAAAAAATCTACCATTAGCAGAGCTCATTGTCAACTAAGAGAAATGCTGGACTTTCCCCGAAAATCGGTCGCTGAATTAAAATTCGTGTTTGATTTCAATTAGTTAGATGAAATGGCAAGTGGAAAAGCCTATTTTTTTAAAAAATGGGTAAACTTTCGCCTGTTTTTTTCAGGAATTTCCTCAAAAATCCTTTAAGTAGGGGCAATTCATGAATTGCCCCTACATTGGATAGCCGGGGCTTTCGAGCCCCGGTATT